>JAKOZM010000250.1 GCA_029779995.1 Actinomycetes bacterium | reverse complement strand
GAGCCCCTGTTGAACTGTGGCGTAGGACAACTTCGCGCGGGATCGGACAGTCGCCCGGTAGACAGTCGCGTCGTCGATGGTCCCCTGCTGGTCAAGGTCGATCTGCCACACCAGCGCCGGCCGGTCCTGATCGGGCAGCAGGCTGGCGGCACCCTCGCTCAGCGACTGCGGGTGCAGCGGCACCTTGCGGTCGGGGCTGTAAAGAGTCACAGCTCGCTGCCGGACCTCCCCGTCCAGCGCGGAGCCCGGCCGCACGAAAGCGGGCACGTCGGCGATCGCGTAGTGGACACGGTAGCCGGACCCGCGGCGCTGGATGAGCAGCGCCTGATCGAGGTCCATCGAGCTCGGCGGATCGATCGTCACGAAGGGCAGGTGCGTTGCGTCGACCGCGTCCAGACGCAGCTCACCCGCCCGTTGCGCGTCCTGCAGAGCCGCCGGGCTGAAGGCATCCGGGACATCGAGTTCGGCCCGGATCGCCTCGAAACCGCTGAGCAGTTCCGCAGGGGCGCGCGGCGCCGACAGATAGTGGGAGGTCACGCGTTCAAGCCCAATGCGCAGGCGGTCAAGGCGCGCATGCGTGCGCGGCTGCCCGCAGGGCATCGACCGCCGCGGCCGGGTCCTGTGCGCCGTACACCGCGGACCCCGCGACGAACACGTCGGCGCCCGCCTGCGCACAGATCTCGATGGTCCGGGCGTCGACGCCGCCGTCGACCTGCAGCCACACGTCGGCATCCCCGATGAGCTGGCGTGCCCGGCGGATCTTCGGCACGACCACATCGAGGAACTTCTGACCGCCAAAGCCAGGTTCCACCGTCATGATCAGCAGCATGTCGAACTCGGCCAGCAGCTCGGCGTAGGGCTCCACGGGGGTTGCCGGGCGCAGGCCCAGACCCGCACGTGCGCCATGCGCCCGGATGTCGCGGGCCAGCTTGATCGGGGCGGTGGCGGCCTCGACATGGAAGGTGACGCTGCCCGCCCCGGCCTCGGCGTAGCCCGGCGCCCAGCGGTCGGGGTCCTCGATCATCAGGTGACAGTCCACGGGCGTGGACACCGCCTTGAGCAGCGCCTCGACGATCGGCAGCCCGAGGGTGAGGTTCGGGACGAAATGGTTGTCCATCACATCGACGTGCAACCAGTCCGCATGACCGGCGACACGTTGACACTCGGCCGCGAGATCGGCGAAGTCGGCGGAGAGGATGCTCGGCGAGATCTGAAGGCCCACCAGGTCAGGCTACTGGCCGATGCCCACCAGTCACTCGGACTTGCGCAACACCGCCAGGTACATACCGTCGGTGTCATGTCGGTGGGGCCACAAACGGACCGCCAGACCATCGCTCGCCTGCGGCACCTCGGGCAGCAGTGCCCCCGCATCTTCCTGACTCACGTCGTCGCGGCGGCGCAGCACATCTTCGACGATCAGGTCGGTTTCCGCCAGGTGCGGTGAGCAGGTCACATAGGCGACGACGCCGCCGGGCTCGCACACGTCGAGCGCGTGGTTCAGCAACCTGGATTGCAGCTGCGTCAGGTCCGGGATGTCCGACGGCTTGCGTCGCCAGCGAGCCTCGGGGCGTCGGCGCAACACGCCCAGACCAGAGCACGGGGCATCAAGGAGCACACGAGTGAATGTTCCGGTGACCGCACCGGCATCACCGATCTCCACCTGCGCAGTCCCCCGCACAGCCTGCTCGACGAGACGGGCCCGGTGCGGGTGCTGCTCCACGGCCAGGACCTGACCCGGTGCCATCGCCGCCCACAGCGCGGCCTTGCCGCCCGGCCCGGCACACATGTCCAGCCAGCGCCCCTCTGGGGCTTCAGCACGCGACATCGCGAGCACCATCAACTGGCTTCCGAGGTCCTGCACACCCGCACGTCCGTTGCGGACGGCCTGAATGGCTCCGGGGTCCCCCTTGACGTAGGTGCCCCAGGGGGACCACGGGGTGGGCTCCCCCGGCAGCCCGGAGCGGTCGATGCTGCGGGCGGCCAGCGTGAGCCGGGGCGCCTCGTTGTTGGCAGCCAGTAGCGCCGGCAGTTCCGCCGGGCCGAGAACATCGCGGAAGGCCCGGATGATCCACCCGGGGTGGGAGTACTGGACCTCCAGCGCGGCGTCGCCGCTGCGGCCCCGCTCAGCGCGTTCCAGCAGGGCCTCGGGGGCGGTCAAGGTGATCTTGCGCAGGTTGGCGTTGACGAAGCCTGCCGCCCCGCGAGCGCCGACAGACTGTGTGAGCCGCACCGCGTTGTCGACCACAGCGTGCGGGGGTTTGCCGAGGTACAGGTACTCGGTCGTGGCCATCCGCAGGATGTCGAGCACCCGCGGATCCACCTTGTCCAGTGGCCGGTTGACGACCTGCCCGAGCACGGCGTCCAGAGTCAGCCGGTGGCGCAGGCAGGTGTAGACGATGTCGGTGGCCAACCCCTTGTCAGCGGTGCTCATGTCGCTGGCGGCCAGCGTCTTCGACAGGGCAAGGTTGGCGTACGCGTCGCTGGCACCGACCTCGTGCAGTACGTCGTAGGCGGCGCGCCGGGCAGGTGTCACGTGAAGACCAGATCGCCGGCGGGCAGCCCCCGGGCCCAGTCGGCGGCCCGCATAGCCTTCTTACCTGCTGGCTGCACCATGCCCAGTTCCACCGCCGTGGTCAAGGTGCCGACCAGCACCCGCTTGCGCTCCACGCGCACGACACCTGGCGCCAGGCGCTCCTCGGTGATGGTCACAGGCGCCAGTTTGACCTTCAGATCTCCCAGCATGGTCCACGCTCCAGGCGCCGGGGTACAACCTCGAATCCGGCGGTCGACGGCCATTGCTGGTTCATCCCAGCGGACGCGGGCGTCCTCCGCGCTGATCTTCGGCGCAAGGCTGACCCCGTCGGTGCTCTGCGCAACGGCCGTCAGTCTGCCCGTTTCGATGCCGTCGAGGACCGCGACGAGCAGTTGCGCACCAGAGATCGCCAGGCGTCCCAGCAGGTCACCGGAGGTGTCGTGGGGCCCGATGGCCTCGGTGACGACCCCGAACACCGGACCGGTATCCATGCCCGCCTCGAGCTGGAACACCGCAGCGCCCGTGACGTCATCGCCACCCATGATGGAACGCTGCACTGGTGCCGCGCCACGCCACGCGGGCAGCAGCGAGAAATGCAGGTTGACCCAGCCTTTGGCCGGGATGTCCAGTACCCGCTGCGGGATCAGAGCGCCGTAGGCGACGACCGGGCAGCAGTCGGGATCGAGGCTGATCAGCGTCTCGATGAACTCGGGGTCGCTGGGTTTGTTGGGGGTGAGGACCGGGATGCCACGTTCGGCGGCGGCGGCACTCACCGGGCTGGGTGTGAGCCGGTGGCCGCGGCCGGCGACGGCGTCCGGGCGGGTGACCACGGCGACGACCTCATGCCGGGAGGCCAGGATCGCCTCCAGACTCGTGACGGCAACGTGCGGTGTGCCGGCGAAGACGACCCTCATTTCCACACTCCCGTGTGGGGGCTGCTCTTCACGATCGTGTCCGGCCCGAACCAGTCTGACTCGCGGATCATCTTCATGGCCTCCTTGCGCCGGGCGGGGTCGAGGCGATCGATGAACAGCACGCCGTCGAGGTGATCCGTTTCGTGCTGCACACAGCGTGCGAGCAGATGGGTCCCTTCGAGCACCACCGGTTCTCCGTACATCGTGTACCCCTTGGCCACCACGCCGATCGCACGCGGGGTCGGCAGGTGGATCTCCGGGATCGACAGGCACCCCTCGTCGGCCTCTTCGGTCTCGTCGGTGAGGCTCAGGTCCGGGTTGATGAGATGTCCGAGTTCCCCGTCGACGTAGTAGGTGAAGACCCGTAGCCCGACCCCGATCTGTGGTGCGGCCAGGCCCACACCGGGGGCCTTCATCATCGTGTCCGAGAGGTCCTGCACCAGTTTGCGCAGTTGCTTGTCGAAGTCAGTCACAGCCACTGCCGGGGTGCGCAGCACCGGATCGCCGAACAGGCGGATATCAACAACGGACATGGTTGGAGTTTACGGGGACGCCGCGCTCGGTCTGGGCGTTGCGCTGGGGAACGACCATCCGGATGCCACGGGCCCGTGATTGGCTACGCCCGCCGGGGTTTGTCAGTGGCGGGGACTTTTCGTGCGTCCCGCTGACATCCTCGCCGTGCCGAAAAGCTCCGCGGCCGCTCTACGACGGGGTTTTGTCAGTAGCGGGGACTTAACGTATGTCGCACTGACATCTTCGCCTGTGCCCCATGCTCCGCGGCCGCTCTACGACGGGTTTTGTTAGTGGCGGGGACTCTACGTGAGTTCCACGGACATCTTCAAAACCGCGATGGCCCGACCCAGCGCACCGCCGAAAAAACCGGCGGCGTCACCATCGAAGAGCGGCCTCTACCCCGCACCCATCGGCACGCCACGTCTGTCAGACGGGCCTTACCCCATCCCCAGGTCCAGCGGATCCACTCGGACCTCCACGACCGGGTCGCCTGCTTTGGATCGCGCGGCCTGGATCGCCTGCACACGCCGGAGCATGGCAGTTCCCGGCAACTCTGCGATCAGCAGTGCCGTGGCCCCAGCACTCGTCTCCAGCGGCCCCAGCACCTCCCCGTCGAAGCCGTTGAGCCAGGCAGCCAGTGCTGTCGGCTCGCCGCGCAGACGCACGCAACGGTAGGCCGGCGGCATGTGGGCGGAGGCGCGTTCGGCCCGCTCAGTTTCAGCGAAGGCACCCGGATCGTTGCGAACCAGTGCCTGCACAACCTCCAAATCCTGTGGGGCCACGAGCAGAGTGGTGGCTCCAACTGCCGTGCGAGCGATCGCCGCCAGCCAGCGCCGAACCGCCTCCTCGCGCGCCCGTAACGAGGGCACTGCGAGCAGCACCTCGGTGTCGAGGATCAGCAGACCGCTGTACCCCCCAGTGACCGTCGGCTCAGCGCCTGGAGTGGCCACGACGATGCCGCGCTCGACGTCCACGGTGGACAGCACCCCGGCCTGGGCGTCTGACCGAATCACGGGAACCTGGTGGAACGCCTTCTGCAATTCCTCCGCACTGCGTACCGAGCCGGCACCCACTCCGAGGAACTCACGGCCCCCGCAGTCCGCGCACGTTTCGAACCCCTGATGGCACAGACGGCAGCGCGGTTGTCCCTGCCGGTCGGGGCGCACTCCCCCGCCACAGCGAGCACAGCGGGCCACATGCCCGCAGGACCGGCAGACCAGCCCCTGGACACCGCCCACGCGCGGAACCTGCACAAGCACCACACCGGATTCCAGTGCCTTGCGAATCATGGCGAACGCTGGTGCCGGGATGCGGCGGCGGTCGGCGGCAGGTTCATGCAGGGCGTCGACGGGGTAGCGGCGACGCCGGACCACCTCCCGTGAGAGCCGCACGTCGGCCGCCCGGCCGTCGACGATCCACGCAGCGGTGGCGGCCGTGCGGGCGTAGCCACCGATGATCACCTGGGCATCTTCGTGCCAGGCCCGCAGCGCGGCCACCTCGCGGGCGTGCCAGCCTGGCGTGTGGGGTTCGGCGAGAACGTCGTCGCCGTCGTCCCAGACTGCGATGAGGCCCAGATTCGGCACAGGGGCGAAGACCGCCGACCGGGTGCCGATGACGATGGCTTTCGCGCCAGCCAGGATCTGCAGGTAGGTCCGGTACCGAACCCGGTTGGACAGTTCCCCGGTGAGCACGGCCGCCGTGGGCAGGTAGCTGCGCAGCCGGGCCACGTCGTTGGCGTCGGGCACCACCAGGACCGCCGCCTGACCTCGTGTCGCGCAGGCCAGCGCCTGCTCCGCGAGCATGGCGAACGGGTCGTCATGCGGATGACAGATCCAGCTCGCAGCACCCGTGGTTGGCAGGGGGTAGTCGGCCCAGGCGCTCAGGTCCGCGGCCCGGGGTGGGGCTGCAGGTTCGTACTCGCGACCCTCTACCGCCTTCACTCGAGGCGGCACCACGAAACGCAACACGTCGGCCAGCGATCCGGCGTAACGGTCGGCCACCAACCTGCTCAGTTGTGCCAGCTCTGGCGTGAGGACCGGGGGGCCCAGAACGTCCAGCAGCGGTTGTAGTGTTCCCTCGAACTGGGCGGGTCCGCGCTCGATCAGCCAGCCGGTGACTTTGCGCCCCCGTAGCCGGATCCGGACCCGACAGCCTGGTCGGGCCGCATCGTCCAGGGGCTGCGGGATCGAGAAGTCGAACAGCCGATCCAGGTGCGGCAGCGGGGACTCCACCGCGACCCGCGCGACATCGGCCACTTACTTCAGCGCCGCCTGCAGCGCGTCCACACGGTCGGTGCGCTCCCAGGTGAACTCCTCGCGGCCGAAATGGCCGTACGCGGCGGTGCTCACGTAGATGGGGCGCAGCAGATCGAGGTCGCGGATGATCGCGGCCGGCCGCAGATCGAACACCTGCGTCACGGCATCCTCGAGCTGCTCGTCAGGGACCACCCCCGTCCCGAACGTCTCCACGAACAGGCCCACCGGATGGGCGGTGCCGATCGCGTAGGACACCTGCACCTCACAACGCGTGGCGAGGCCTGCAGCGACCACATTCTTGGCCACCCACCGCATGGCGTAACTGGCAGACCTGTCCACCTTCGACGGGTCCTTGCCACTGAACGCCCCGCCACCGTGCCTGGCCATCCCGCCGTAGGTGTCGACGATGATCTTGCGGCCAGTGACTCCGGCATCGGCCGCGGGACCTCCGGCCACGAACCGGCCGGTGGGGTTGACCAGGATCCGCACGTCGGAGGTGTCGAGGTCCATCGCCGCAAGCTCGGGCCGGATGACGAACTCCTCAACGTCGGGGGCCAGCAGCGTGGGGATGTCGATGTCGTCCATGTGCTGACTGGAGACCACAACCGTGTTCACCGCGACGGGCTTCGCGCCGTCGTACTCAATCGTCACCTGCACCTTGCCGTCCGGGCGCAGGTAGGGCACCTGACCTGACTTGCGAACGTCGCTGAGGCGCCGACTCATCGCGTGTGCCAAGGAGATGGGCAGTGGCATGAGCTGTGGGGTGTCGGTGCACGCGTAACCGAACATCAGCCCCTGATCCCCGGCACCTTGGGCGTCCAGCGGATCGGAGCTGTGTTCGATGCGCTCCTCGTAGGCGTCGTCGACTCCCATCCGGATGTCGGCGGACTGTTCCCCGATCGCCACTGAGACCCCGCACGATCGCCCGTCGAAACCCTTGTCAGAGGAGTCGTAACCGATGCTCAGGATGCAGTCGCGCACCGCCTTGGGGATATCAACATACGTCCTGGTGTCGACCTCGCCGGCGACCACCACCAGCCCGGTGGTCACCAGGGTCTCAACTGCCACGCGGGAATGGGGGTCGTCGGCGATCATCGCGTCCAGCACGGTGTCGCTGATCTGATCGGCCACCTTGTCGGGGTGCCCCTCAGTCACGGATTCGCTTGAGAACAGTCGCTTAGCCACAGGCTCGAGTCTACGAAGAGGGTCTGACAGGCGGCGTGGGCACGGCCACCCCGGCAATTCGGCACTTGTTGCTGCGACACGCCGCGCACAATCGCACCTTGTGCCGATTCCCTCAGAACGGCAGCCGAACCTCGCCGCCCTCCACAACACCCTGCGACAGTCGCGTCGCCAGCACCGTCGCGTCGCCCAGGCCCAGCGCCTGCACCACCTCGGCGGGCCGGGGGGTAGGTTCCGCGTGCTGCACCGTGACCTCCAGGACCGGCCCCGCCACCTCAAACGCCGAGCACAAGGCCCGCACATCGATCGTGCGCCGACCGGCCTTCGTGATCCGCTCGACCTCCACGCTGTCCTTCGCAGCGAACGCCGCCACCGCCTGCTCGACGTCGAAGGCGAACTCCAGACGCCAGCGGCTGGCCTTCAGCACCTCGGACAGGGGTGCCCGCGCCTCCACGATCGTCACGACGTCGAGTCCGTCGGGCAACGAGGCGTCCAACTCGTGCGCCACCGCCACCGGATCGATCGTCTGCACGACACCGAACTCCAGGAACTCGGCCTCACTGGCGGCACCGGTCGGCGCAGCCCCCATGTAGGAGATCTTCGGGTGGGGGCTGAATCCTGCCGAGTAGGCCATCGGCACCGCGGCCCGGCGCAGCGCCCGCTCCCAGGCCCGCTGAAAGTCGCGATGCGAGGCGAACCGCATCCGGCCTCGCTTCGCATACCGAAGTTGCAACGTCTGCACAGGCGGCACGTACACCCGATCCGGCGTGCGACGTGCCATCAGCGCACCCGCACGATGGGCAGCGACGTCGGCCCGATCTGGATCTCGGTGTCCATCTGGTCACACACCCCACAGTCGAAACACGGTGACCATCTGCAGTCCTCGACCTCGACCTCGTCCACGGCGTCCTGCCAGTCCTGCCAGAGCCACTCCTTGTCGAGGCCCGAATCCAGGTGGTCCCAGGGCAGCACCTCAGAGAGTTCCCGCTCGCGGGTGGTGTACCAGTCGACGTCCACACCAGCGCGCTGCGCAGCATTCATCCAGCGGTCGAAGGAGAAGTACTCGCTCCACCCGTCGAAGCGCCCGCCATCTCGCCAGACCTCTTCGATCACGGCCCCCACCCGGCGGTCGCCGCGAGCGAGCAGGCCTTCAACGATGCCGGGTCGCCCGTCGTGATAGCGGAAGCCGATGGCCTTGCCGAGGTCGCGGTCGGAGCGGATCGCATCGCGCAACTTGGCCAGCCGCGCGTCCGTCTGCTCCCACCCCAGCTGGGCGGCCCACTGGAACGGCGTGTGCGGCTTGGGCACAAAGCCACCGATGCTCACAGTGCATCGAATGTCGCGCCGCCCGGACACCTCCCGGCCGGTGCGGATCACGTTCCTGGCCATCTCGGCGATCTGCAGGACGTCCTCGTCGGTCTCGGTGGGCAGCCCGCACATGAAGTACAGCTTCACCTGCCGCCAGCCGGCCCCGTAGGCTGCGGCGACCGTGCGGATCAGGTCCTCCTCGGTGACCATCTTGTTGATCACCTTGCGCATCCGTTCCGACCCACCCTCGGGGGCGAAGGTCAGCCCGGAGCGACGGCCATTGCGCGACAGCTCGTTGGCCAGGTCGATGTTGAACGCGTCGACCCTGGTGCTCGGCAGGGACAGCCCCGTGTTGGTGCCCTCGTAGATGTCGGCCAGGCCCTTGGCGATGTCCCCGATCTCGGAGTGGTCTGCGCTCGACAGGCTCAGCAGTCCAGCCTCCTCGAAGCCGGTCGCGGCCAGCGACGTCTGCACCATCTGCGCCACGGTGGCCTTGGAACGCTCCCGCACCGGCCGGGTGATCATGCCCGCCTGACAGAAGCGGCAGCCGCGTGTGCAGCCCCGGAAGATCTCCACGCTGGCCCGCTCGTGGACGGTCTCGGCCAGCGGGACCAGCGGTTGCTTGGGGTAAGGCCACTCGTCGAGGTCGCTCACCGTGTGCTTGGCGACCCGCCAGGGCACGTCGGCGGTCACCGGCACCACGCGGTGGATACGACCGTCGGGCAGATAACTGACTTCGTGCCGGCTGGGCACATATGCGATGCCCGAGGCAGCGATGCGGTCCAGAATCTGCGCCCGCGTCGACCCTTGCGCCTTGGCATCGCGGATCAGGTCTGTCAGCGCCAGCACTGCCTGCTCACCATCGCCGACGACCGCGGCGTCGATGAAGTCGGCGATCGGCTCCGGGTTGAAGGCCGCATGCCCACCGGCCAGCACGATCGGGTCGCCGTCGGCGCGATCCACGGCATGCAGCGGAATGCCTGCGAGATCCAGCGCCGTCAACAGGTTCGTGTACCCCAACTCGGTGGCGAACGACACTCCCAGCACGTCGAAGGCCCGGACCGGCCGGTGCGACTCCACGGTGAACTGCGGGATGCCGTGGCTGCGCATCACCTCCTCCATGTCCGGCCACACCGAATAGGTGCGTTCAGCCAGAGTGTCGGTCCGCTCGTTGAGCACTTCGTAGAGGATCTGTAGGCCCTGGTTGGGCAGGCCGATCTCATAGGCGTCGGGATACATCAACGCCCAGCGCACGGACACGGATTCCCAGGCCTTGGTCGTGGCGTTGAGTTCCCCGCCCACGTATTGGATGGGTTTGCGGACCTGCGAAAGGACGCGCTCGAGCTGCGGGTAGACGGACTGCACCATTACAGGGTACGAGTCAGTCGAAGATCGGCTCGACGTCACGGCTGCGCTTGAGCTCGAAGAATCCCGGCGTCGCGGCCACGAGCAGCACCCCGTCCCACAGTTTGCCCGCCGCCTCGCCCTTGGGTGCCGGCGCCACGAC
>JAKOZM010000242.1 GCA_029779995.1 Actinomycetes bacterium | reverse complement strand
AAGATCGCACCACTGGCCCCCACCGAGACGGTGTTGATTCCCGAAAAACCGAAAGAGGCCACCGCCCCGCCCAGTCCCGCGATGAGGTAGAGCGCCAGGAACCGCACATGCCCCAACAGACGCTCCAAAGGCGGACCGAGAACGAACAGCACGTACATGTTGAACAGCAGGTGCAACCAACTGCCGTGCAGGAAGACACTGCTCAGTAGCCGATACCACTCGGAGTTCACTGCGACAGCGGCCGGCCACAGGCCCCACGAGGAGGCCACAGTGTTCACGCCGATCAGGAACTGCAGGACGAAAACGGCCACGCTGATCCCGATCAGGGTCATGGTGACCGTGTTGGAGGTGGTCAGTTTGCCACCGAACACCGTCTTGGCTTCCCGGGTCTGGGCCTGCCCCTGCGCCACACAGTCGGGGCACTGAAAACCAACCGGGGCCGCGATCATGTCCTCTGGACAGATCGGCCGGTCACAACGCGAGCAGCTGATCCAGGTTGGCCGGTCCGGGTGCCGGTAACAGACAGGCGCCGGCTCGGGGGTGCTCACGTGATGATGTCGACCGATTCGAGGATGACCGCGTCCACAGGCTTGTCCATCCGACCAGTCGGCGTGGTAGCGATGGCGTCCACGACATCGCGACTCGCCTGGTCCGCCACTTCACCGAAGATGGTGTGCTTGAAATTCAGGTGCGGCGTCTTCGTGACCGTGATGAAGAATTGGGAGCCGTTCGTGTTGGGTCCGGCATTGGCCATCGCCAGCAGGTAGGGACGGTCGAACTGCAGTTCCGGATGGAACTCGTCGCCGAATCGGTAGCCCGGGCCACCGGTTCCATTTCCGATCGGGCACCCCGCCTGGATCATGAAGCCGCTGATGACCCGGTGAAAGGTGGTGCCGTCATAGAGCGGACCTTCACCCGGTTTGCCCGTCTTGGGATCGGTCCAGGCTTTACTGCCGTCAGCGAGGCCCACGAAATTCGCGACGGTCTTGGGGGCCTGGTTGTCGAACAGGTTCAGACGAAT
>JAKOZM010000226.1 GCA_029779995.1 Actinomycetes bacterium | reverse complement strand
GAGCCCGAGAGTGGTGTCCCCAGACTGCCAGAGCACCTTCTGATGAACGCCCGGCAAGGGCGAGGACCAGGGCATGGCATCGATGTCCTGCTGGCTGGCGATCAGTACCTTTCCCAAGTCGTCACGCATGACTGTTTACCCCTCTCACGATGTCTCCACCCTAGGCCCAAAGACCGCGCGTTTCGCTGCCGTTGATAACCTCCATACCCGCTTAAGGTGATCGTGATGCGTACCATGATTGCCGCTGCTGCCATGCTGCTGATGGCTGCGACCCCCGCGGTTGCCGAGGATGTCGTACCCATGCCGGTCCCGACCGCGGCGCAGGGGGTGACGGTGCCGGACTTCAAGACCAAGGCGTGGATCGTCATCGATGCCGAATCCGGTGACGTCCTCGCGGGCCAGAACATCGACGAGCAGCGCCCGATGGCCAGCACCATCAAGATGCTGACCGCGCTGACGCTCCTACCCCGTCTGCAGTACGACAGTTCGTACGAGGCCAAACCGCAGGAGACTCTTACCGAAGGTGCTCACGTGGGAGTGCTGGCAGGCAGCACGTACCGTGTCGACCAGTTGTTGCACGGCATGCTGATGCGCAGCGGCAACGATGCCGCCGTCGCCCTGGCGGATGCCTACGGTTTCCAGCGCACGATCGATGCGATGAACTCCGAGGCGCAGCGGGTCGGCGCCAACAGCACCGTCGCGAAGTCCCCCAATGGGCTGGATCGGACCGGACAGGTGACGACGGCCAAGGACCTGGCGCAGATCTACCGGGTCGCGATGCAGGACCCACGCCTGCAGCAGATCCTCACCGTCAAGGACACCCAGTTCCCCGGCCAGCCGCCCGAGAATCCGACCAAGCCGCGCAATACCTTCACGATCTACAACAACGACTCTCTGCTGACCAGTGACTACCCCGGCTTCCTGGGCGGCAAGGGCGGCTTCACCTCGCAGGCAGGCCGCACGTACGTCGCTGGGGTTGACCGGGACGGGCGCAAGTTCGTGGTCGCATTGCTGGGCATCGGCGGTGGCACGACGCAGACGGCTCGTGAGTTGCTCGACTGGGCCTACGCGAACGCTGACCAGTTGTCGCCCATCGCAGAAATGCCGCCTGTGCCGGACCCCGTCGACGTGACTCCGATCGCCGCCGGCGAGTTGACCGGCGATGACGTGGCCGCGATGCCCCTGGACGAGGCGACCCAACTGCAGATGACCACGATCGCTCAGGGCGCACAACAGGTCAGCGTGCAGGCGGCCACGGTCGAGGTACCGTCCGCCGAGGAGATCGCGGCGGCCGCAACGGCCACCGTGGCCAGCGCTGTGTCGGCAGCCGGCGGCACGCCTGTGGACACGGCGCAGGTAGCCGCGGACGCCCAGGCACTCGCGGCCCAGGCCCTCACCGCCGGGAGCACCGTGCCCACAACGACGACCACCACGGGTACCGCGATCGGCGCAGACGCGATCGTGGCTGGCCTGTCCACCGCCCCCGTCGTCACGACCGACCCCCTGGCTGCACCGCAGGCGGAACGAGGTTTCTTCGCGACAATCGCGATCGGGCTGTTCAAGGCCTTCGCCTGGCTCATGCTCTTCCTGGGCATCGCCGTCGTGCTCCTGCGGATCCGGGCCATCCGGCGGCAGAAGGCGCGCCGGGAAGCGATGATGCGCCAGAATGCCGAGCGCGAACCCGCCCGCTTGCCGTAGGTGACGGGCTCCGCCACATCGCGCCTTACCCGTCGAGCAGGAAGAACTCCCGCAGCGGAGCCCACACGCCATCGTCGCCCTGCTCGTAGAGCGTCAGACAGTCAGCTGTGAACGCCGCCTCGTAGTCGGCAAGGGTCTGCTGCGCGACGGTGAGGACAGCTTCTGGCAGGTCATGGGCGATGGTCACGTGCGGGTGGTACTCGAAGCGTAAGGACCTGCCCAAGGGACCGGAGCGAACGTCTGCCTCCATGGTGGTGATCTCACGCGCCCCACTGGCCACACGCACGTAGACCACCGGGGAGACGGGTCGGAAGGTGCCCGTTCCCTGCAGAACCACCGGAAAGGCCTCATGCCTGCGGGCAACCGCTGCGAGGTGGCGCTCCACGGCTGCGACGTCCTTCACCCTGGTCGGCGGCAGCAGTGTCACATGGGCCTGAATCAGGTGGGCGGCCGGATCGCCGAACCGGTCGCGCCACCCCTCGAGCTCATCTGCGAAGGGCCGCGGGATGGCGATCGCGACACCGATGCTGGACGTCACTACCGGCCGCCCGCCTGCAATCCCATCGCGGCATAGGCGGCGACCACCGTGGGCCGGGCCGCCTCGCGGGCCCGTTCGCCCCCACGTTGGATCAGCCGGTCGAGCTCCGCGGGGTCGGCCAGCAGCTCCTGCGTCCGCTGCGCGATGGGCGCGACGACGGCAACGACAGCCTCGGCGGCGGCAACCTTGAGCGGCCCGTACATCCCGCCACCGAACTCGGCCTCCACCTGCGCGACGGTGCGTCCGGTCGCCGCCGCCAGGATGGTGATCAGATTGGACACCCCCGGCTGCCCTACCGGGTCGTAGCGGACCTCGCTGCCGGAGTCCGTCACGGCTGACTTGATCTTCTTGGCCATTTGCTTGGGCGGGTCGAGCAGGAAAACACAGCCGCCCGGCACCGACTTGCTCATCTTGGACCGCGGATCCTGCAGGTCGAGGATCTTGGCGGTGTCCTTGACGATGTAGGGCTCGGGCACCACAAAGGTGGTGCCGTACCGGCTGTTGAACCGTTCGGCCAGGTTGCGGGTCAACTCCAAGTGTTGGCGCTGGTCCTCACCCACGGGCACATACTGGGCCTGGTAGAGCAGAATGTCCGCGGCTTGCAGGCAGGGGTAGGTGAACAGCCCCACCGAGGCCCCCGCGCTCCCCTCGCGGGCCATCTTGTCCTTGAACTGCGTCATCCGCGACGCCTCGCCATAGCCCGTCAGGCACATCATGATCCAGGCGAGTTGGCTGTGCTCGGGAACGTCACTCTGCACGAACAGCGTGGCACTGGCCGGGTCAATACCCATCGCCACGAGTTGCGCGAACGAAACCCGCGTACGCTCACGCTGCAGAGCGGGATCCACGGGCACGGTGATCGCATGCAGGTCGACGACGCAGTAGAAGGCCTCGTCGTTCTGCAGGGAAACCCATTGCTGCAGAGCCCCGAAATAGTTGCCGATGTGGAAGGACTCGCTGGTTGGCTGAATGCCGGACAGGATGCGGGGCATGCCTCCTATTGTGTCGGGTGCAGCCCTGCTATTCGGCGTCGGGCGGCGGCACTCGCGGCGCCATCGTCACCAGCACCTTGGCTATGCGGCGGCCGTCCAGCTCGCGCACTGCCAGCTGATGACCGTCGATATCGACGGTGTCGCCGGCCAGTGGCAGCCGGGCCAGGCGAGCGATCATGTATCCCGCCACCGTCTCATACGGTCCTTCGGGCAGGTCGATGCCGATGTCCTGCGCGAAGTCGTCGATGCTCAGCAGACCGTCCACCACCGCCTCACCTCCACGTTGGGCGGTGCTGGCTTCGCGAGCGTCGAACTCGTCGCGGATATCCCCGACCAACTCCTCCACGAGATCCTCCAGCGTCACGATCCCGGCCGTGCCACCGTACTCGTCGGCCACGATCGCCAAGTGGGCCCCAGCATCGCGCATCTGCTGCATGGCCGGCAGAATCGCCAGGCTGTCCGGGAAGCGCAGGACGGGCCGCACGAGTTGCTCAGCGCGTACTGTGCGAGATGCCACCCCGGGATCCAGCAGATCGCGCACATGCACGAAACCGATCACGTCATCGGCAGACCCATCCACGACCGGATAGCGCGAGTGTGGCATCTGCCTCACCTTCCCCACGGCTTGGCGCACGGGGATGGACCCGTCGAGGAACTCCACCTCCGTGCGTGGCACCATCACCTCGGCCAGCTCGCGACCGCCTGCGGTGATGACATCATCGATCAGCGCGCGCTCCTCGGTGCTCAGTGACTCCTGGGCTGCCACCAGGCCTCGCAGTTCCTCCCCGGAGATCCCCTCCTTGGCCGCGGTCGGGTCACCTCCGAGCAGTCGCACGACGGCGTTGGTCGAGATCGAGAGGAACCAGATGAACGGACGGCTGACCGTGGCCAGAACATCGACAGGGCGGGCAACGGACATCGCGATGGCGTCGGCCCGCTGCAGGGCCAGCCGCTTGGGCACGAGTTCCCCCAGCACCAGCGACAGGTAGGCGATCACGACCGTGACCAGTACGAAGGCCACGGTGTCCGCGAGGCCGCTGGGCATGCCAGCGCTGATCAGCCACGGCGTGACCTGCGGAGCGATCCGGGAAGCACCGAAACCCGCTGAGAGGAATCCGGCCAGAGTGACCCCCACCTGCACGGCGGCCAGGAATCGGTTGGGATCGCTGACCAAGGCTTTGAGGCGCCTTCCACGGCTGCCGGCCGTGACGGCGAGGTGGTCGATCTGGGACTCGCGCAGGCTCACCAGCGCCGTCTCCGCTGCGGAGAAGAACCCACCGATCAGCGTGAACAGCAGCACCACCCCGACATTTGTCAGCAACTCGTTCACTGTTCAAGGGTAAGTGCTGGGCCGGACCCGGAAAGTGGCGCCGGTCCACCTACCACTCCAGCTCCACCGTCACCGGGGCATGATCACTCCAGCGTTCGGCATACGTGGGCGCCCGTCCCACCGTGAATGCCCGGCAGGCGGCCGCGAGATCGGGTGAGGCCAGTACACAGTCGATCCGCCAGCCGGCGTCGTTGTCGAATGCCTTGCCGCGCCAGCTCCACCATGTGAACCCTGCATCCCGACCCAGATCGATCCAGCCAAGGTCGTCGTACCACTGCGTCAGGTAGGCGCGCTCCGACTCCAGGAAACCGGCCTTGCCAACGTTGCCGCGCCAATTCTTGATGTCGGCCTGCTGGTGGGCCACATTCAGATCCCCACACACCAGCGCCGGTGAGCGCTGCTCCATC
>JAKOZM010000215.1 GCA_029779995.1 Actinomycetes bacterium | reverse complement strand
GCGGTTGACGGCATTGACGCCACCACCACCAATTCCGACAACTTTGATCACTGCAAGGTAATTCTGGGGAGCGGCCACCAGGAATCCTCTCTTTGGTCACGTGTTTCAGGGTCCACATCAGGTTGAGGTCAACCGGACGTAGGGAAGCCGGCGTGCGCTGGGGGCACGCCTGGTTCCAGTGCTGCTGCCGACCCTCTCAGGCCAGCCGGGGGAAGTAGCCGCTCTGCACTTTCTAAACCTCAACTTGAGACTTAATCCGCACATTTCACGGGCTCTGGAAAGAACATTAGTGGGCAGGTCGGTGTGTGCAAGCGACTCGACGTAAGTTGTCTCTACTTTTTCGTGAAACCCCCAAAATGGCCCAGAAATCCTATGTTTTGGTGCTTAATGTCTAAGGTTCAACTGGAGGTTCATTGGCCATTTCCGGCGCTCCTCGCGAAATGGTCACCGAGGCCTCGGCAGCCACATCCAGAAGATGCCCGCCGGTGCAGGTTGTTCAGGCCCGTCCACAGCGACAGCGTGCGCCCCTTTCCTTCGCCAGGTCGGCAGCGGGGGCGCAGCGGCCCGTGACGGTCACGATCACTGTGAAGAGCGTGCACCGCCCTGCGATGGCGGCCCGCGGGCACCACCCCCAACAGCACGCGCGGTTCAGTAGCGACTTGTCCAGAGGCGCATGTCCAGCAACAGCTCATCCGCGACGTGGTCCCCGACCGCGTGGCCGGTTGCCGGTGTGCATCGCGGTGTGAGCGCGTCGGACAATGGAACGGTCATGAGAAGAGTCCTGCACTTCGCGGCCGCCGCCTCACTGGTCCTCGTCGGATGTGGTGCGCCCGGTAGTGGCGCGTCCGTGGGCATCGACAACCAGCCGATCACCACTGCGCTGCCCATCCCGGAACTGGTTGAGGGCAAGACCATCACCCTGAACGCGCAGGCGGGCTTGACGGACTTCGGTCCGGCCGCCACCAGTGCAGCCACGATCGGACTCAACGGCAGCTACCTGGGGCCCACTTTGCGCCTCACGCGGGGCCAACGAGTGCAGGTGGACGTCGAGAACGACCTCGACGAGATGACGACCCTGCACTGGCACGGCATGCATGTGCCGGCGAAGATGGACGGCGGTCCGCACTCGATGATCGAGCCGGGACAGACCTGGTCACCGAGCTGGCGCGTGGATCAACCCGCGGCCACCCTGTGGTACCACTCGCATCCGCACGGCGAGACTGCCCAACAGGTGTACCGCGGGCTCGCTGGGATGATCCTGGTCGATGATCCCGAGGCTCCGGACGTAGGACTGCCCGACACCTACGGTGTCGATGACATCCCATTGATAGTGCAGGACAAGTCCTTCACCGAGGACGGCCAACTCGTCGTGGATTCTGCCGACGGCCCCTCGACGGGCTTCCTCGGCAACACGATCGTCACCAACGGCAAGGTCGGCACCTACCTGCCGGTCAGCACGCAGGCCGTGCGCCTGCGCCTGCTCAACGCCTCAAATGCCCGGTTCTACAACTTCGGTTTCGCCGACGATCGGGAGTTCGCCGTGGTCGCCTCCGACGGCGGCCTGCTCGGCACCCCCATGATGGCCAACCGCGTTCAGCTGGCCCCGGCAGAACGGGCCGAGGTCGTGGTGCGGATGGCGCCCGGGGAGACGGTCATGCTGACGAGCTCGCCGCCCCATCTGGGGACCACCCGCGACTCCCTGTACAGCGGCGGCACCTTCGACATCCTCGAGTTGCGCGCAGCCGGCTCCCTCACTGCCTCCCCTGAACTGGCCCAGACGCTGACGTCCCTGCCCGCCCCCGATGTCGGCGCCGCCAGCACCACCCGGACCTTCGCGGTGCAGGGCCGGGCCATCAACGGCCGGCCGATGGACATGAACCGGATCGACATGGCAGTTCCGGTTGATCAGAACGAGGTGTGGGAGATCACCAACGTCGATCCACAGCCCCACAACTTCCATGTGCACAATGTGCAGTTCCGGGTGCTGAGCATGGATGGGCGGCCACCCGCACCGGAGCTCAGCGGGTACAAGGACACCATCTACGTCGCACCGCGCACCACCGTGCGCATTCTGGTGCGGTTCACCGACTACACCGACCCGGACTGGCCGTACATGTTCCACTGCCACCTGCTCCTGCATGAGGATCTCGGCGTGATGGGTCAGTTCGTGGTCGTCAAACCCGGTGAGCAGGCGGGAAGCCCACCCACCCACGACCACATGGCCATGGGCTGATCAGTCCGTCACCACACCCAGGGGTGACACTGCCGGTTGTGGACTGGTCTCGGGAGTCGCCACAGCATTGGGGACCGCAGAGGGTGACGATTCGCTCGGCACCGACGGGGCTGTCGTTGCGGCGGAGGCCGACGGGGTGGGTAGTGCCGCATCGCTGGGGCTGGCGAGCGGTTTGGGCACTGGCGGTGCATCTGCGGTGGTCGGCGTGTTGGGGTTGCTGACGTCGTACCATCCTGCCTTCGTCGGTAGCAGCACCGCCAGCACCTGGGACTTGTAATCGGACATGTCCGGAGAACCCCATTGGACGATGCCGCCGTCTCCCCGCAGGGTCAGACGCACGGCGTTGGGGGAGGTCGCGGACACCGATGTCACTTGAGCCCGGATCTCCGGTGTCAAACTGGCGAGCACCTGCAGCATCGCCGTGTTGGTCGCCGGGTCGGCCGAGCGCTCCATGGTCGGCAGGTCCTTGGGTTTGCTCGGTGCGATCGCGAAGGGGTTGCCATTGGTGTCCAGCAACTCCCAGGACGTACCTGACTTCTGCATGGCCACGGCCTCCCGCTCGGTGACCGTGATCACGACTTTGCGGGGCCACTCGCGGCGCACATCCACGTTCGCGACCTGCGGGAGATCGGCCAGGCGAGCGGTCGCCGCCCGGACATCCACGCGCATCAGCGGGGTTCCCGTGGGAATCGCCGCTGTGGAGATGAGTTGCACCTCACTGACCGTCGAGGCTCCCTGCACGGTGACGGTTCGCACCCCCATCAAAGGCGTCCAGCCCGCGACGTAGACAGCTGAGCCGACCAGGACCACGGCACCGGCGCCGGCGATCAGGGCGGTACGGCGGCGGCGGTGACGCGGCGCCGGTGTGGTGTTCGAAGGGGCTTCCTCAGTGATTGTCATGGCCGCTCCCCATCAAGGCGCACTGTGAGGAGATCGAGCACCTCGGGGATCAACAGATGGATGTCTCCCGCACCGAGGGTCATGATGATGTCCCCAGGCTGGGCGCCTGCGGCCAGATGATTGGCCACCGCTGACCAGGACGGTTCGAAGACCACCTGGTCGGCAGCCAGTGGGACCGCCTCGGCCATGCCCCGCCCGCTGGCCCCCGGGATGGGTTCCTCGCCCGGCGCGAACACCTCCAGCACAACGACGAAGTCCGCCAGACCGAGCGCTGTACCGAACTCCTGCAGGTACATCGCGGTGCGGTAGTAGTGGTGGGCCTGAAAAGCCACGCGGATCCGGCCCTCTCCGACGACGGCGCGTGCGGCTCGCAAGGTCGCGGCGATCTCGGTCGGATGGTGTGCGTAATCGTCGAAGACGCGAACACCGCTGACCTCCCCGCGGTACTCGAAGCGGCGCCGAGTGCCCCGGAACTGTCCCACACCATGAACGATGTCCGCAGCGTCGAAACCCGCACCGGATGCAGCGATCATCGCGGCCGTCGCATTGAGCACGTTGTGCAACCCGCCGACTCCCACGTGCGCCGCGACCTGCAGTCCCGGGCCGGTGACTGTGAAATCAGATGAGTCGCCGTGCAGTGCCTCGATGCCGACGGCGTAGTTCGCGGCCGCCTCAATCCCGTACGTTCGCACGTCCACTCCGAGGCTGCGTGCCCGCTCGGTGACATCCGCAGCGCCTGGATCATCGGCACAGGCGACCACAAAGCCGTCGCGGTCGCGGATGCCCGTGGCGAAGTCCACGAATCCTTGCTCCATGGCCGCAGCCGTGCCCCAGTAGTTGAGATGGTCCGGTTCCACGTTGGTGATGATGCCCACCTGACTGTCGAGCCGCAGGAAGGAGCCGTCGCTCTCGTCGGCCTCGACCACGAACGCCTCGCCCGTTCCCAGATGCGCGTTGGAACCCGTCTCATTGAGTTCGCTGCCGATGGCGAACGACGGGTCGGCATCACAGGCCTGCAGGATCACGGTGAGCATCGAGGTCGTGGTCGTCTTGCCGTGGGTGCCGGCGACCGCGAACACCTTGGTGCCGGTCATGGTCAGGGCCAGGGCGACGGACCGGTGCAGCACCGGGATGCCTCGCCGGCGCGCGGCCATGAGTTCAACGTTGGACTCGGTGATCGCGGTGGAGACGATGACAGCACCAACCTCGGGCACATTCGCCGGGTCGTGGCCCACATGGCAGGCCGCCCCGAGGGCGCGCAGAGCCTCCAGCCGGCGGGAGTCCTTGGCGTCCGAGCCACTCACCGCCACCCCGCGGGCCAGCAACAGCCGCGCGAGGGCACTCATCCCCGCACCACCGATGCCCAGAATGTGCACGCTGTCGGGAATCGTCGTGATCTGCTCGCTCACTGCACTCCCCTACCTGCCGCCGTGAACACCATGTCCGCCAGCCGCGCGCCGGCGTCCCGCACCCCGTGCGCCGCCGCGTTGGCTGCCATCGCCTCCAGTCTGCCGGGTGGCGACACGATGCTGAGCACGGCCTCCGCCAGCGCCGTCGGGGTCAGTGCGGCATCCTCGATGAGCACTCCGCCATCGGCCTCGACGACCGGCAGCGCATTGAGCCGCTGCTCGCCATTGCCGATCGGCAACGGCACGTACACGGCGGGCAGCCCCACTGCTGCCAGCTCGGCGCAGGTCAGGGCACCCGCTCGGCAGGCCGCCACATCCGCTGCGGCATAGGCCTCGTCCATACCGTCGATGTAGTCGACCGCGAAGTAGCCGGACGCATCGGCCACGGAGGCGACCTGGTCGGCGTTCTTGTGCCCGTAGGCATGCAGGATCTGCACCCCGGCGGCCAGCAGAGCGGGCGCGGCCGCCACCGTGGCGGCGTTGAGGGACCGGGCACCTTGCGAACCACCGAAGACCAGCAGACATGCTCGGTCGGGGTCGATCCCCCAGCGCGCACACGCCTGCTCACGGCGCCTCGATCGATCGAGGTGGGCGATACTCTCGCGCAGCGGGATCCCGATCCGCACCGCACCAGGCAGGCTGCCAGCGGTGGCTTCGGCCACGTAGTGCGTAAAGCGCCGCCCGACCTTGTTCGCCAGTCCCGCTTTGGCATTCGCCTCGTGGATCACGATCGGCACCCTGCCCCGGGCTGCCAGATAGGCGGGCAGCGCCACGAATCCCCCGAATCCCACCACGACGTCGGCCTGGCGTGCGGCGTACACCTCACGACAGCGCCGGACCGCGGTACGCAGCCGGCCGGGCAGGGTCAGCAGATCCTTCGACGGCTTCCGCGGCAGTGGCACCCGCGGGATGATGTCGAGGTCATAGCCCCGGGCCGGCACCAGTCGGGTCTCAAGCCCTTCCGCCGTGCCCAGAGCGCTGACAACGGTGTCCGGCCTGGCAGCGACAAGGGCGTCGGCGAGGTTCAGCGCCGGTTCCACATGCCCGGCTGTGCCACCACCGGCGACCACCACGTGCAGCGCCATCGTCAGTGACGCACCCGCGGGGTGATCACCCGGGTGCGCGTATCGCCACGCCGGGCCCGCAGCACGTCGGCGGCCTGCGGTTCGGCGCGAGCAAGGGCGAGCAGCACCCCGATGGCGCACAGGCACATCAGCAGCGACGATCCGCCATACGACACCATGGGCAATGGCAACCCGGTGATCGGCAGCAGTCCCAAAACTGCCCCGATGTTGATCATCGCCTGTCCTACGATCCAGGCCAGCAGGCCGGCGGTGGTGAGTTTCACGAACATGTCGTCACTGTTGCGGGCCACCCGGATAGCGACGATCGCGATGATCGCGAACATCAGCAGCACGCTGACTGTGCCGATCAGACCGAGTTCCTCACCGATGACCGCGAAGATGAAGTCGGTGTGCGCCTCCGGCAAGCCGCCCCACTTCTCACGGCTGGCCCCCAGACCGGTGCCCGCAAGACCGCCAGTGGCCAGGCCGTACTGCCCGTGGATGATCTGGTAGCCGGCACCACTGGGGTCCGAGCCGGGATCGAGCCAGGTGCGGAAGCGCTGCATGCGGTACGCGACCGTCACCGAGGCCACTGCCACGAGAGCAACCAGGCTCAGCGCCGCGGCACCGAAGATCCGGGCAGGCGCACCGGCCACGTACAGCAGGGCGGCCATGATCGGGAACATGACGATGGTGGTTCCCATGTCGCCCTCGGCGATGATCAGCACGACGATGGCGAACCACACCGGGATCAGCGGCATCACCAAGTGACGCCATTCGTGAATGACCTTCTGTTTGCGCGTGAGCAGGTCCGCACCCCACAGCACCAGCGCGAACTTCGCCAACTCGCTGGGCTGGAATTGGAAGGGCCCACCGAACGAGATCCAGTTGCGCTGGCCGAAGACGGACACTCCGATGCCGGGGACGAAGACCAGGAAGAGGCCGATAAACGCGGCGATGAGTAGGAACGGTGCGGCTCGCCGCAGTGCCGGGATCGATGCCCGGGAGATGACGACCATGGCTACGAGGCCGACCACCGCGAACATCAACTGCTTCTGGGTGACGGTGAGCCCGACCCCGGCGCCCGCGGCGTAGGTGACCACGTTGCTGGCGGAGAAGACCATGACGATGCCCAGGACGAGTAGAAGCATCGTCGTGCTGAGCAGGAGGGCGTAGTTGGCCAGTGGGTGGTTCCACCACCGGCGCAGCGTTTCCCCGCCGGGGATCACATGCCACATAGTCAGTCGTCCACACCCAGGTCGGCCACGGCAGCGGCGAAGGTCCGGCCGCGCTGCGCGTAGTCGGTGAACATGTCCCAGGAGGCGCATCCCGGCGCCAACAGAACAGTGTCCCCGGGAACGGCTGAGTCGGCAGCCGCCCTCACCACATCTCGCATTGCACCAGTGTCCGTGCCCGTGACCTCTACCACGGGCACATCCGGGGCGTGTCGCTGCAGTGCCTCCCGGATCAGGTGCCGATCGGCACCGAGCAACACCACTGCGCGCAGTCGACGGGCGTGCCGGGTCACAAGATCGTCGAAAGTCTGCCCTTTGGCCAGCCCCCCGGCGATCCACACCACCGAGTCGTAGGCGCGCAGGGACATGTCCGCGGCATGGGCGTTGGTGGCCTTGGAATCGTCGACGTACAAAACGCCGTTGACCGTGCCGACGTCGGCGATCCGGTGTGCGGCGGGCTGAAACTCCCGCAGCCCCTTGCCGACGGCCGCGGGCGGGACACCGAAGGAGCGGGCCAGCGCGGCCGCAGCAAGCGCGTTGGCGATCTGGTGCGGCACCGGTGGGTGGACATCCTTGACGGTGCAGAGTTCGAGGGCGTGCGTCTGTCGCTCCTCGAGGAACGCGCGATCGGCAAGAATGTCTTCGACCACACCGACTTCGGAGCGACCCGGGATGCCCAAGGTGAAGCCGATCGCCCGGCACCCCTCGATCACCTCGGCCTCTTCGACCATGCGCATCGTGGCCCGGTCCTGGCTGTTGTAGACACACGCCACCTGCGTGCGCTCGAAGACCCGCGCCTTGGCCGCCCGGTAGTCACCGAAGGAGCCGAAGAAGTCCACGTGGTCCTCAGCGAGGTTCAGGCAGGCCGCCGAGTACGGCGACACAGTGTGGACGAACGGCAGCTGCGGCGCGCCCACTTCCACAGCCAGCACGTCATAGGGCTGGGGATCGAGCACGGCCGACACGAGGCTCACGCCGATGTTGCCCACCGCGTCCGTGCGCAGGCCCGCAGCCCGCAGCATGGAGGCCAGCATCAGCGTGGTGGTCGTCTTGCCGTTGGTCCCGGTGACGAACAGCCAGGGTGCCCCCTGCGGGTCACGCACCCGCCACGCCACTTCCAGTTCGCCCCAGATAGGCATGGCCTGCTGAGCGGCGGCCCGGATGATCGGGGCGCTGGGCGGCAGTCCCGGCGAGACGACGAGCAGATCCGCGTCGGGCAAGGTCCGCCCGTCGCCGAGCCGCACCGTGGCTCCCAGCACCTCCAGGATCTGCGCCCGGTTGCGCTGATCGGCCCCGTCGTTGTCATCGACGACGGTGACCTGCGCGCCGCGCTCGAGCATGGCGTCGGCGCAGGCGAACCCGGCAATCCCGATCCCCGCGACAACGACGCGCAGCCCCGACCAGTTGGGCTCCCCGGGAGCCGGCAGGTGTGTCACAGGCGCACCCATTCCGCGTAGAACAGCGACAAGGCGGCCGCCACGAACAGGGCCTGCACGATCCAGAAACGCACGACGATCGTGACCTCACCCCACCCCTTCATCTCGAAGTGGTGATGCAGGGGCGCCATTCGGAACATCCGTTTACCCGTGAGCTTGAAGCTGCCGACCTGCCCGATCACGCTCAGGGTGATGATCAGGAACAGGCCGCCCATGAGCGGCAGCAGAAGTTCAGTCCGGCTCAGGATCGCCAGGGCCGCGATCCCGCCGCCCAGCGCGAGCGACCCGGTGTCACCCATGAAGATCTGCGCGGGTGAGCAGTTCCACCACAGGAACCCGACGCAGGCCCCGGTCATGGCGGCCGCGACCACGGCGAGGTCGAGCGGGTCGCGCACGTCATAACAGCGCAGGAACCGTCCGAAGGAACAGTTCTGGCCGTACTGCCACACGCCCAGCAGTGTGTAGGCCATGAACGTGATGGCGCTGGCACCGGCGGCCAGGCCGTCCAGACCGTCGGTGAGGTTGACCGCGTTGGTGGCCGCTGTGATCAACAACCAGATCCACACGATGAGCAGCACCAGCGGCAGGACGATCGGGGTGTCGCGGACCAATGAGATCGCATTGCTGGCCGGGGTGCGGCCGTACTCGTCGGGGAACAGCGTCGTCCCGTAGGCGAAGGTCAGCGCGATGAACCCCTGGCCGAACAACTTGGTGCGAGCACGGATACCGGTGGACCGCTGCTTGAAGATCTTGAGGTAGTCGTCAGCCGCCCCGACCAGACCCAGACCGACGATCAGATACAAGGCGAGCAGCCCGGAGGCGGAGGGGGCCTGCCAGGCGTAGAGATGGGACACCGTGTAGCCCACGACGAGCGCGATGAGGATGGCCAAACCACCCATCGAAGGCGTCCCCAACTTGCCTTCATGTTCTGGATATGGCACACCATCGGTGGAGACCCGGATCGCCTGCGAGTAGCCGTGCCGCATCAGGAACCGGATCAGCAACCGGGTGCCGAACAGCGTGATGATAAGGGCCACCAGGCCGGCGATGACCACCAGTTTCACGAGGTCTCCCCCAGCAGTGCCTGCGCCACCAGTTCGAGCCCCACAGCCCGTGACGCTTTGACCAGGACGAAGTCGCCCGGTGCCACCTCTGCCTGCAACAGCGCGATGGCGGCCGCGACATCGGGCACGAACACCGACTCCCTGCCCCACGAGCCCTCGTGGGCCGCCCCCATATGGATGGGCCGGGCACCGTCTCCGACCGCGATCAGCCGGGAGATGTTCAACCGCACGCAGAGCCGGCCGATGGCATCATGCTCGGTCAGGGCCGCGTCCCCGAGTTCGCGCATCTCGCCGAGCACCGCCCACGTCGTGGCACCGCGGCCCATTTCCGCCAGCGCTCGCAGACCTGCGGCGGTCGACTCCGGGTTGGCGTTGTAGGCGTCGTTGATGACGGTGACACCGTCGGCGGTCATGTCGACCTCCATGCGCCAGCGGCTGTCGAGGCGCACCCCGTCGAGGGCTTGCGTCGCTGCGCGAAAATCCAGGTCGAGGGCAACTGCAGTGGCCACGGCGGCCGCCAGGTTCAACGCCTGATGCTCGCCGTGCACACCGAGCCGGACGACGGCCACGTCCTCGCCGTGGCGCAGTGTCACCACGGGTTTACCAGCCTCCAGCGACAGGTCGGTGATCCGCACGTCGGCTCCCGCAGCCTGCCCGAATGTCACGATCCGGCCCGGCGCCCTCGCGGCCTGCCCCATCACCCGGGAGTCGTCCGCATTGAGCACCGCGACACCCGCCGGCCCGAGCGCGGACAGAATCTCCCCCTTGGCCGACGCGATCCCCTCCTGGGTACCGAACTCGGACAGGTGCGCGTGACCCACGTTGAGAAACAGTGATACGTCCGGCGGCGCGATGCCACACAGGTAAGCGACATGTCCGGCACCGCGGGCACCCATCTCCGCGACCAGGTAGCGGGTCTGCTCGGTGACCTCGAAGACGGTGCGCGGCAGGCCGAGTTCGTTGTTGAAGGAGCCCTGTGGAGCCACGGTCGGCGCGAACGCCGCAAGCATCACTCGCAGCATGTCCTTCGTACTGGTCTTGCCCGAGGAGCCGGTCAAGGCGACGACCTGCAACTGCTGGTGGCCATCGATGAGGTGCCTG
>JAKOZM010000190.1 GCA_029779995.1 Actinomycetes bacterium | reverse complement strand
CGCGACCGGCCAGGTCTGCCGGACGCCGCGCTTGCCGTCGACCATGAGGACGAGCAAGAGCGGGACGAACAGGGCGATGACCGGGGTCTGATGCCCGACGTAGGCACCGATCTGGGTGTAGGGGATCTTGGTCAGCGAGCCGGCGGTGATGATCGGGGTGCCGATCGCACCGAACGCCACGGGTGCGGTGTTGGCCAGCAGCACGACGGCGGCCGCGCGCAGCGGGGAGAAGCCCAGGGCCATGAGCATGACGCCGGTGATGGCCACCGGGGCACCGAAGCCGGCAAGCGCCTCCAGGAGCCCGCCGAAGCAGAAGGCGATGATGATCGCCTGCACCCGCGGGTCGTCGGAGATGAGGTGGAAGGTCGCCCGCAGGTCCTCGAAGCGACCGCTGGCGACCGTCACCTGGTAGAGCACGATCGCGGTGAAGACGATCCACATGATCGGGAAGAGGCCGAACACGGCGCCTTCGGTGGCCGACAACACGGCCAGACCGACCGGCATCTTGAAGAACAGCGCCGCGACGACGATCGCCACGAGGACCGAGGTAAGGCCGGCCCAGTGCGCCTTCCAGCGCAGCCACCCCAGCGTGACGAACACGGTGAGCAGCGGAAGCAGCGCGATGAGGGCGGAGATGACGAGGCTGCCGCCGACCGGCGCGAGTTGCGGGGTATAGGGATCGGCGGCGAGGGAGAGTGGTGACATCTGGACTCCTGGGTATGGCCGGAGACAACGGTGGCTTTCGGACACCCAGTGGTCGGACCATTCGTTCGGCAATTCATATTGGTCAGACCATTGAGAATGGACTTCACGATAGAGAGCGGGATCGTGCGGGGTCAATGCCGCCTGGCGCAGATCGGTGCCGTTCGGCGCGCGCAGCGCGCCCAGCGGTCGGTATGCCGTGCGCAGACTCCCGGGGTGGGTGACCGCCCCCAGCCGCCAGGCGTCATGATGGGGACATGACCGCCCCCGCGCCCCTGTCCGCGCCGCGGGCCTTCGAGGTGGTCCTCGAGTGGGTGGAGTCGCGCATCCTCGCCGGCCAGTTGCACGTCGGCGACCTCTTGCCGCCCGAGCGCGAGTTGGCTCGCCAGCTCGGCGTGAGTCGATCGGCCGTGCGCGAGGCGGTGCGCACCTTGGCCGCCCAGGGTGTGCTGCGCTCCAGTGTCGGCGCCGGCGGGGCGGGCGGCACGACGGTCACCGCGGTGCCCTCCCGTGCGCTCGAGCGATTCCTGCGGCTACATGTGGCGCTGGCCAACTTCCCCGTCGACGATGTCATCCAGGCGCGCATCGCCTTGGAGCGCCTCTCGGCCCGGCTCGCCACATCGAATGCTCGGGCCAGCGACCTGGCGGCGATGCGCGAGGCCTTGGCCGCAATGGATGTCGCGGGCATCGACAAGTCGGCCTTCAACGACGCCGACACGGCATACCACGTGGCCATTGCCGGTGCCGCCGGCAACCGGCTGGTCGCCGACATGACCGTCGCGATCCGCGAATCGATGCGCCTGCCCCTGCTTGACGCCTTCCGCAACGTCGGTGAGTGGGACGACCTCGTCGACGGACTGCGAGCCCAGCATCAGGCGATCTATCGGGCCATCGAAGCCCGCGACGCCGACCGCGCCGAGGACCTCGTCGAAGAGCACATCCGCTCGGCGTGGCGGCGGCTGGCGCCCTCGTTCGACCGGCGTTGGGGCACCGGGGAGGAGCACTGAACGGACTCAGTGGTCGAGGGTGGGCGACAGCCGCCGCGGATGGCTCAGGAGGCTCTCGGACTAGTCTCGGACTGCGTCGTTCCGAGGAGCAATTGGGCGATGATCCCCAGCAGTGTCGTTGCTGACACCAGGATGCTGCCACCCACCGTCCCAGCGAGCATCCCTGCAACCCAGAGAGGTTCGATCACCAGTGGCAACAGCACGAGGTAGGCGAAAGCCCTGCGGCCGTCCCGCAAGAACAGACTGCTAGCCGCGATTATCCATACCCAGTGATGAGACCAGGAGGTCGGGGAGACGAGTAATCCGACGAGCCCGGCAGCCGTGACTTGCGCCAGGACGTCCCCAGAGCGGATCCCCGCTTGCAGTGAGGCTTTCTCACCAGCGGCCTCTGTGCATGGTAAGGATGACGAGTGCGGCGGCGGTGATGTGGCCGATTCGCCATGGGCACGGCGTTATGCGGCGTAGGGCTTTGAAGCTGGACTTCAGCAGGGCGTTGGCGCGTTCGGCGGGCGCGCGTAGCGCGGTGATGAGCAGATTCCGGGTGCGGTTGTCGACGCCGGGGTCGGCGCCTTTGAGCGGGACGTGGATGCCGATCCCGGCGCGCCGGTGTAGCCCTTGTCGGCCAGGGTCGGTAGGCCGGCCGCGGCTGCCGGGTACAGCGCCGGGAAGGCGTACTCGCGGGCGCAGATGATGTCGTGGGTGGAGCCAGGCTCAACCGGTGAGGTCCATACCGGGAACCCGGTCGGGTCGGTCACTACTTGGATGTTCCCGCCGTGGGTGTGATGCTTGCCGGAGTACCACAGGTCATGTACCGCATACGATTTCGCGGTGTTGCGGGTCGATTCGATGAGGGTGCCATCCAGGGCCACAAACGTCCACCCAGCCGCTCTACCCGCCGCGAGGACCTCGGCCAGCTCCGGTGCCTGCGCGGCGATCACGTCGATCGCTTCGTGCAGGTACCGGTAGGCGGTGGCCTGGCTGACCTTGGCGTCCCGGGCCAGCAGGTGTACATCGGTGCCATCGATCAGCCAACGCAACACCAGCGCCGCTTGGCTCCAGCAGGACCCAGCCCGCTGCCACGGCCGGGCATCGACCCGGGCGCGGTGCGCCTGAATCCAGCGGGACACGCGGGCAACGGTGACGAGCGGGACGTCAAGGGTGGCAGGATATGACAGCACGTGGGGTCCTGGTGAAGGTTGGGGACTTCGTCGAAACCGACTCTGGACCCACAGACCCCACGTGCCTCACACGACACGCCATCACCGCAGGTCACACCCACCTCACCCAACCACCATCAGCCACCCCGGTGACAAAGCTTCAGGGTTACCTCAGGACTGGACTGTGGCGGGCGGGCGCGCGGGGATCCACGCGTTAATGAGAGGGTTGAAACAGTTCGATGACGGCTCAGCCCGGACCTCTCCCCAATAATTGGAGTGCATACGACCGGTCTTCAGAATGCCGACGACACCTATGTCCTCCTTGAGGTATCGAACAGACTCCGGCTTGACGCTACCCGTGTCGAGCGCGTTTGACGCACCTTCGGCCGAGTCGGTGCCGTTCATGAGGTTGGACGATAGTAGGTCTGCCGGGTTGAACACGTTTTTCCATGGGATCCCGACCCGGGACGGGGTGCGGTCCCCGACGTAGTCGGGTTCGTACAGTCGGACGATGTCGAGCGGGCAGCCGATTGTGGTCAGCGTTTTAACGGCCCCCGCGGGAACCGTATCGGCCATTGAGGTAGTTCTAGGAAACATCGTCTCGTAAACGATCAGGCTCCCGAAGGAGTAGCCGAGCAAGTGAATTGGGCCTACCCACCCGGCATCGGTGAGGTCGTTGATGGCTTTGGCTAGGCGTCTGGAGATGTTGTCGGCCAACTGATTGTCGTTGTCGACGAAGTTGACCATGGCTTCTGACAACGTGGCGAGGCCGAGGATCTTCTTGCGTAACGCCGCCCATGTGATAGTCCCAAATGCGGCAATCCCGAATGTCCACCTTCCTGCCTGCTCCTCGGTCCCCAGGACCTGAGCGAACCAACCGAGCGGAACGCCAAGGGCAACCAGCAGCGCTGCCACCGCGAATAGAGCGGCGGCCAGCAAAGCTAAGACGAGCGCCCCCAGCCCCAGAAGCTGAACCTTGACCGCTTTGCCCTTTCCTGGTTGCCTTGCCGCAGCTCCCCACTTGACAGCGGCCTCGACAGCCATGGTTACCGCCTTGATGGCACTCGGGCCAGCCGAAGGCGCGAACGGCGTTGTGGATTCGTCCAACGCGGGCCGATAGTTGAACTCAAACAGTTGCAGGACGGTGTTGCCGTCAGGTGCGGACACCTTCTTGCTGACGGTCAACCCGGTAGGACTCACCACGTCAAAGGCTGTCTGGGCCGTGTACTTGCCCTGCGGATCTCTGAGGTCTGCACTTTCCGCGATCACGTCGGCGACGACGTCTGCCGTGTTCTCTGCCGAGGTACCCAGACCAGGGACGTAGATCAGCACGGGAATCTGGTTCGGTGCTAGCTGCGGCTGTTGGGTCACGTCAAGGTCCCCTTTCGTCCCGCTGTTGGCTGCGCAGTCGCCGACACAGCGGCCGCGGGACAGCTCCGCGACAACCAGACAGCGCCCCCAATCCTCATAGGGTTCGCTGGGCGTGTCAATCAGGTTGATTTCTTACTGAGGGGCGACTCGCGATTGACCTTAGCCTCGATCTTTCATCGGGGCCTGGGGTGGTCGTGGTTGGTGTTGGTGTGTGGCCGTGGTGGCTGATTCTGTCGTGGGGGTGTGACAGGGGCCGGGATGTCGGTCCCGGTGGTCGTTGTCTTCCACGTGACGAGGGTGTTGCTCGGGTTGGTCGGGTGGGCACGTGCATGTTGGGTCAGGGTGGTGCCAGCGCGGCG
>JAKOZM010000189.1 GCA_029779995.1 Actinomycetes bacterium | reverse complement strand
CGCACCCCCGGCGAGAACGCACACTCCCCGCAGTAGTCGCTCATCCTCTTGATGTACGCCCCGCCGGACGTGTACGGCTTCGTCGCGACCACCCCACCGTCGGCGTACTGCGACATCCCGACCACGTTGGCCAGCATCACCCAGTCGTAGCCATCCACAAAAGCCCGGTGGAACCAGTCGGTCAGCTCCGCCGGATCGTAGCCGCGCTGCAAGGCCCACGACCCGAGCACCATCAGCCGCTGGATGTGGTGCGCCCACCCGGTCTCACGCACCTGCTGCATCGTCACGTCCACACACCGCGCCGGTGACCCGCCGAGCTCCAACCACCACCCAGGCAACGCTCGCCCCGCCCCGAACAAATTCCGCGACCGATAGTCCGCCGGCAGCCACCAGTACAGGTGCCACATGTACTCCCGCCACCCCAGGATCTGGCGCACGAAACCCTCCACCGCGGCCAGCGGCGCCCGGCCCGCCCGGTACTCCGCCTCCGCCGCCCGGACCACATCCAACGGATCCAGCAGCCCAAGGTTCAACGGCACCGACAGCAACGAGTGCGACATCCAGGCATCTGCACGCAGCATCGCGTCCTCCCACCGCCCGAACGCCGGCAGCCGACGAGCCAGGAAGTGCGCGAGCGCCGCCTGCGCCTCCGCCCGGGTCACCGCGAACCGCCGCGGCCCGTCCTCCCCGACCGTCGCCACCCCGGCCAGATCGGACCGCACCTGGGCGTCAATCTCATCCTCCACCGGCCACCACGGCTCGACCACCCCCAATGCACCACCACGGGGCGGCGGCTCCCGGTTCTCCGCGTCGTAGTTCCACCGCCCACCAACCGGCTCAGCGCCGTCCATCAGCACCCCAGTCCGCTGCCGCGCCCCCCGGTAGAAGCGCTCCAGCAGCGGCCGCCCACCCGTCCAAGCCTCGAACTCGGCCGACGTCGTCTCGAAGCCCCGCGCCGGCAGCACCTCCAGCCCCAAACCCGACACGAAATCCATAGCGGCCCGCGACGTCGGGTGCACCACGTGCACCGGCCCGACCTGCCGCAACCCCTCCCCGTAGGTCTCGGCCTGCACGAACACGACCCGATCGCCCAGCTCAGCGGCCCGATGCCGCAACCCCGAGAGCACCAGTGCGGCCTTCGCCCGGTGGTACCGCCGTCGGCGCAGCACCGCCCGTGACTCGATCAGCACCACCTCCCCGTCCCAGTCGTCGAGGAAGTGGTCCCCGAGCTGGTCAGCGAACAGCCACCGACGCACCCCTACGGCACGCTCTTGATCGGCACGATCGACACCGCGCCGGCCAGCGTGATGACCGCCACGGCCAGGAACAGCGACGTGTACCCGCCCAGCGAGGTCACCAGCACGGCAGCCAGCACCGGGGCCAGCACCTGCGGCATGGAGTTGGCGATGTTGATCACCCCGAGGTCCTTGGCGCGGTCCCCGGCGGTCGGCAGCACCTGCGTGATCAGCGCCTGATCCACCGCCAGGTACCACCCGTACCCGATGCCGAGCACCAGCGCGGCGGCCATCGTGATCCCCCAGCCGTCCTGGCCCTCGGGGACGAACGCGAGCATGAACCCGGCGACCGCGATGATGACCGTGGACACGATCACGAACACCTTACGTTTGCCCATCCGGTCGGAGATGTAGCCGCCGATCACCGCGGTCAGCATCGTGCCACCCGCGTACAGCGCCAGGAGCACCGTCTGGCGCTGCCCGGCCGTCTCACTGTCGAAGTTCAGATGATCGGTGAGGAAGAACAGCAGGTACAGCGTGGCCATAGCGATGCTCAGCGACACCAGGAACCGTGACAGCCACGCCCAGCCGAAGTCGGGGTGCTGCCTGGGCGACACCCAGAAGCTGCGCACGAACGGCCCTAGTTCGAACGGCGGTTTGTCGGCCTTGGGCAGCGGCGGGTCCTTGAGGATGAATAGGAACGGCAGCACACACAGCACGAACAGCACAGCCGTGAGGTACGACCCGCCGGTCAGCGACATCACTACGAACGACACCAGGCCCACGCCGAGCACCGGTCCGAAGGCCTGCGCCAGCCCCACCAGCCCCGAGGCCACCCCGCGCTGGTCGACGGGCACCTGGTCGGGGATGGTCGCGGTGAGCCCGGCGTAGGCCGCGTTGACGGCGAACTGCACACACAGCCAGGCGATCGTCAGGGTGAAGATGCTGTTCATGTTGGGCAGCAGCACCAGCCCAACGAAACCGAGCAGCGACCCGCCCAGCAGCCACGGCCGGCGCCGCCCGAAGCGCGAGGTGGTGCGGTCGGACAGCGCCCCGGCCAGCGGGTTGCCGATCACCGAGCCGATCACGCCGACCCCGGTGACCACGGCCAGCGCGGCCTCCTTGCCGTCGGCCCCGGCGATCTGCTCGGACATGCGGGGCAGCAGGCTCTGCAGCGGCGCGAAGAAGGCGACCATGATGCCGAGGTTGGCCAGCGCCAGGCCGGCCATGAA
>JAKOZM010000184.1 GCA_029779995.1 Actinomycetes bacterium | reverse complement strand
ACTTGGCGTTACGCCGGTTGTCGGGGCGGGGCGTGGGGGAGGGTCAGCCGGTGATGGTGGACCTGGTCATCACCGACCGGTCCCTCCTCGGTGCCGGTGACCTCACCCGGTCCACCACCGAACCGGCCAATGTGCCCGGGTATGGCCCCATCCCAGTTGAGGCTGCCTGGGCGTGGCTGGGCGACCTTCACACCCCCGCCAAGGTGCGGCGGTTGTTTACGAGTGTGGATGGGCGGGACCTGGTCGCCATGGACTCCCGGGCCCGGGGGTTCACCGGGGCCCTGGCGGACATGATCCGGTTACGGGACCAGTCGTGTGCCGCACCCTGGTGTGACGCCCCCATCCGCGATATCGACCACACCCACCCGTACCGGCACGGCGGGGCCACCAGTTTCGTCAACGGGGAAGGGTTATGCCGCCGGTGCAACGACACCAAAGAACAACCCGGCTGGCACGTCACCCTCCACCAGGAACGCCCCGAGACCGAGGCGGACGCCACCCGGCGTGCCAACCTCGCCCCCGACCAGGCCGAGGAGGCTGAGGTCGCCCGGCGCGTCACCTGGACCACCCCCACCGGACACACTCACACCACGAGCCCACCACCCCTACTCGGACCCGGCTGGCACCCACCACCCCTACCAGCCCCCGCCGCCGACGAAGTCGATCAGACGTCCGCTACCCCCGAACCCGGCGAGCCCCCACCCTCACTCCCATGGCCCGACCTCGTCGACATCATCTGGACCCCGAACAGCGGCCTGGAAATCCACCTCGACGCCGCGTGACCAAGCCTGCCCACGACTCACACGACGGCAAGTTGAGTCCCTACCGTTGGTGTACGACAGCGGTGGGCGTGTCATCCACGATGTGGGTGCGGTCACCGCGTGATCCTTCGAGTGAACCTCTCACAGCACTCTCGAATGGAGCAGCGCGATGACCGCGAACCTCAGTATGGGCGTCGGCCATGGTTCACGATAGCCATCTGCACGTGGTCGGCAGGCTGCCGGCCCTCGGGGCTCGCCTGGGGTTGCGGTGATCCGCGCACGGGACGTCAGTGCGGCTCCCCGTTTGTGACTACGGCTGGTCACCGTCCTCCAATCCCTGGACATAGGCGTCGATCGCCATCTGCAGAACCACCAGGGAGAGCGGGGTTGCCTCATCGGCCGTGATGTCTCCATCCTCGTCGAACGTGCCAATGTCGATCTCGATCTGCGTCCAGAAACGTGAGATTGAGCGGAGGATGGACACCGCTTCGACGAAGAGGTCCACGTTGGGCTCGAAGTCGGGGTCCACCAGGTACTTGCCAAGTTCATGGGTGAGGTCATGCCGGTGTTGGTAGATCCGGTCGAGGACGTTCATCTGCGCGGACGTGATGGCGTTGGAGTCGACCAACCAAAGCAGGGACGCACGAAACGGGGACTTTGGATCGAGGGCGAGCACCTCACGCTCGTACGCCGCCTTGCCATCCCGTCCTAGGAGCCACACCGGCGTACCCATCGCGTTGGAGAAGCCGTAGAAGCCCTTGACTTCGTCGAGGACACTGCGCTTGATCATCTCGTGGGTCAGTTGGAACAGACCCGCGAAGGCGAGGGTGGACCTGATCCGCGCGGGCTCGAGCTTGGCCTCGAGTCGCTTGAAGGGTTCGCTACAAGGTTCCACGCCGCACACCACCCACAACCCCTAAACACCAACACGACCGGGATGCATCACGTCGGCTAATTCTTAGAATCAACACTCCTTCTTACAAGATTCAGTGTATCTCGACATTCGCCTACCCAAGATTCGCAGCATCTCGACATCTGGAGTGATTTGGGTTTTGAGGACACTGGTTTTAGAGGGCCAGGTCGTTAATGTGTTTGTATCCTAGTTCGTATTCTCTGATTGTCAAGTATCCTAGGGTGGAGTGCCTCCGGATCGTATTGTAGTAGTTGGTGACCCAGTCTCGGGTGTGGTCGGTGAGTTCTTGGATAGTGGCCCAGGGGCGGGTGTGGATCAGTTCTTTCTTGTAGGTGGCGAAGTAGGATTCACTGACGGCGTTGTCGTAGCAGATCCCGGTTTTACCCAGGGAACGGGTCACATGGTGTTCACGGCAGAAGTCGGCGAATTCTTGGCTGGTGTAG
>JAKOZM010000183.1 GCA_029779995.1 Actinomycetes bacterium | reverse complement strand
ACCGACCTGGTCGCCGAAGCCGCACGCGCCCGGGCCAGCACCGTCCTCGTGGCCTTCTCCCGCGCATCGGAGGCCCGGGAGGTGTTCGAGATCCGGCGTGGCCTCGACGCCGGCCTGCGGGTCATGGCGGTCCCGCGCTACTTCGACCTCATCAAGGAATCGCGAGTCGACGACGTCATCTTCGGAATGCCTGTGCAGCGCCTTGGGGGAGTGCGCTCACCACTGGGGCTACGCCTCAAGCGGGTGTTCGACGTCGTGCTGGCCACCGTGGGCCTGATCTGCTCGGCGCCGTTGCTGGCGATCTTCGGGCCCCTGCTGAAGCGCGAGACGGGCGGGGACCTGCTGTTCCGGCAGGTGCGCATCGGCAAGGACGGCCGGGAGTTCGAACTGTTGAAGCTGCAGACGATGAAGCCGGTCACCGAGTCCACGTCGAACACGACCTGGACGGTGACCCATGCCAGCGACCGGCTCGGGCCCATCGGCAAGTTCATGCGCAAGTCCTCCTTGGACGAACTGCCGCAGCTGTGGAACATCCTGCGCGGTGACATGTCGTTCGTCGGACCGCGCCCCGAACGGCCCTTCTTCGTCGACCAGTTCAGCGAGCAGTACGCCCACTACGACGATCGGCACCGGATGACCGCAGGCCTCACCGGTCTTGCGCAGATCTACGACCTGCGCGGCGACACCTCCATCGATGACCGGGCCCGGTTCGACAATCGCTACGCCGACCACTGGAGTCTGTGGGGCGACGTGAAGATCGTGCTCAAGACGGTGCCCAAGGTGTTCAAGGGGTCCGGCGGCTGAGGCGACCTTCGCCCTCCACCGGCTACACTGGGACCACGGCTACTGAACGGACGCTCGGTAGGCCGCATATGTCATGCGTCCGCGAAGGATAGGTTCATCCATGGACACTGCCACCAAGCAGAAGATCATCACTGAGTACGCCACCGTTGAGGGCGATACCGGCAGCCCCGAGGTGCAGGTCGCACTTCTGAGCCACCGCATCTCGCACCTCACGGAGCATCTCAAGGAGCACAAGCACGATCACCACAGCCGCCGCGGACTGCTGCTGCTCGTGGGACGTCGTCGCCGACTGCTGGACTACTTGGCGCGCACCGACATCGAACGTTACCGTTCGCTGATCGCGCGCCTCGGTATCCGTCGATAGCGGTTTGAGGTGCCGGGTGGCGTAACCCGCGCCCGGCACCTCATCCTCACACCACAACCCGGGTCGCCTCGAACGCCTCGGTCCTCGGTGGTGACGGCCCGAAACACTCGGACCGTCTCGATCGAAGACCGGCGCGGGTGACCCCTCACAAGAGAAACAAGGAGGGCCCGTGGAGGGTTCCAACATTCAATCCGCCGAGACCGTTCTGGACAACGGTCCATTCGGCACCCGCACCATCCGATTCGAGACCGGCCGGCTGGCCCGGCAGGCCGCCGGTTCCGCCGTCGCCTACCTGGACGGCGACACCATGCTGCTGTCGGCGACGACCGCCGGGAAGACGCCGAAGGACCAGTTCGACTTCTTCCCGCTGACCGTGGACGTCGAGGAGCGCATGTACGCCCTCGGCCGGATCCCCGGTTCGTTCTTCCGCCGCGAGGGCCGGCCCAGCGAGGACGCGATCCTCACCTGCCGGCTCATCGACCGCCCGCTGCGCCCCAGCTTCGTGAAGGGTCTGCGCAACGAAGTGCAGGTGGTCATCACCGTTCAGTCCCTGAACCCCGACCATCCCTATGACGTGCTGGCCATCAACGCAGCGTCGATGTCCACGCAACTGTCCGGTCTGCCCTTCAGCGGCCCCATCGGCGGCGTTCGGGTCGCCCTGATCCAGGATCGCTGGGTCGCCTTCCCGAGCCACTCGCAGCTGGAGGAGGCCGTGTTCGACATGGTCGTGGCCGGCCGCGTCGTCGGTGACGACGTCGCGATCATGATGGTCGAGGCCGAGGCCACCGAGGCCACCGTCGAACTGGTGCGCGGCGGGGCAGCGGCTCCCACCGAGACCGTGGTCGCCGAGGGCCTGGAGGCGGCCAAGCCGTTCATCCGCGCCCTGTGTGAGGCCCAGTCGGATCTGGCAGCTCGCGCCGGCAAGGAGACCCGGGAGTTCCCGACGTTCCCCGACTACCAGCCCGATGCGCTGACCGCCGTCGAGGAGGTGGCCTCCGATAAGGTTGCCGCTGCCCTGACGATCGCCGACAAGCAGGAGCGCGAGGCCGCCCTGGATGCCGTCAAGGACGAGGTCGCCACTGCGTTGGCCGACTCCTTCGAGGGCCGCGAGAAGGAGATCGGCGCGGCGTTGCGCGCTGTCACGAAGAAGAGTGTGCGGCAGCGGATCCTGCGCGACCACGTCCGCATCGACGGCCGTGGCCTCTCGGACATCCGGGCGCTGTCGGCTGAGGTCGACGTGATCCCGCGGGCCCACGGCTCGGCGCTGTTCGAGCGTGGCGAGACCCAGATCCTCGGGGTGACCACGCTGAACATGCTGCGCATGGAACAGCAACTGGACACCCTGAGCCCCGTCAGCCGCAAGCGTTACATGCACAACTACAACTTCCCGCCCTTCTCGACTGGTGAGACCGGCCGGGTGGGCAGCCCGAAGCGCCGCGAGATCGGCCACGGCGCGCTTGCCGAGCGGGCCCTCGTGCCCGTGCTGCCGAGCCGCGAGGAGTTCCCCTACGCCATCCGGCAGGTCTCAGAGGCGCTGGGCTCCAACGGCTCGACGTCGATGGGCTCGGTGTGCGCCTCGACACTTTCGCTGCTCAACGCCGGTGTGCCGCTGAAGGCCCCTGTGGCTGGCATCGCCATGGGTCTGGTGTCCGACGAGGTCGACGGCCAGATGCAGTACGTGGCCCTGACCGACATCCTCGGCGCTGAGGACGCGTTCGGCGACATGGACTTCAAGGTCGCCGGCACGAGCGAGTTCGTGACCGCGCTGCAGCTCGATACCAAGCTCGACGGCATTCCCGCGAGCGTGCTGGCCGGTGCCCTCGAGCAGGCCCACGACGCCCGGATGACGATTCTGGAGGTCATGGGTGAGGCCATCGACGGCCCCGACGAGATGAACGTGCTGGCCCCGCGGGTGATCAGCGTGGTCATCCCGGTGGACAAGATCGGCGAGGTGATCGGGCCGAAGGGCAAGGTCATCAACCAGATTCAGGAGGACACCGGCGCCGACATCACGATCGAGGACGACGGCACCATCTACATCGGTGCGGCCAACGGTGACGCGGCCGAGCAGGCTCGCGCCATGGTCAACGCGATCGCCAACCCGCAGATGCCGGAAATCGGCGAGCGCTACCTGGGCACCGTGGTCAAGACCACGAACTTCGGGGCGTTCATCTCCCTGATCCCGGGCAAGGACGGCCTGCTGCACATCACCGAGGTCAAGAAGTTGGTCGGTGGCAAGCGCATCGACAGCGTCGACGACGTGGTGAAGGTCGGCGACAAGATTCGCGTGGAGATCAAGGACATCGACGACCGCGGCAAGCTGAGCCTGGCCCCCGTGCTCGAGGATGCCCCGGAGGCCTCGGACGACAAGTGAGCCCACGCTCCCAGGTAGTTCTACGCGACCCCGGGGGGATCACCGTGCACCGCACGGACATCCCTTCGGGGCCGCGTGTCTTCACCGAGTTCATCCCCGCGGTGCGCTCGGTGACGGTGGGGGTGTGGGTCCCCATCGGGTCGCGACACGAGACGTCATCGACAGCCGGCGCGACCCATTTCTTGGAGCACCTGCTGTTCAAGGGCACGCAACAGCGTTCGGCGCTCGACATCGCGGCGGGCATCGAGAACCTCGGCGGGGAGATCAACGCCTTCACGACCAAGGAGTACACGTGCTACCACGTGCGGGTGCTCGACGAGCATCTCGAAGTGGCGGTCGATGTCCTGGCCGACATGCTCGGCGGTTCCCTGCTGCGGCCCTCCGACATCGACTCAGAGCGCATGGTGGTACTCGAGGAGATCGCCATGAGTGAGGACGACCCGATTGACGTGGGTCGGACCGGCCTGGAGGGGGCGATGTTCGGCAAACACCCGCTGGGCAGGCCAGTTGCAGGGACCGTGGCCAGCGTTACCGACATGCAGACCTCGGCCTTGCGTGGGCACTACCGGCGGTATTACACCCCGGACAACTACGTGATCACCGCGGTGGGCTCGGCCTCGCACCGCTCGGTGGTGTCGATGGTCACCCGCGCCTTCGGGCAGGCGCAGGCCCCGGTGCGACCCCCGCGGCAGAGCCGCCCGCCGCGCGTTCCCAAGCCGCAGACCGACCTCGTAGCTCGCCCGTTCGAGCAGGTCAACATGCTGCGCGGCTACCCCGGACTGGACCGCGGCGATCGGCGCCGCTACGCGATGGGGGTCTTACACAGCCTGCTGGGTGGGGGGATGTCGAGCCGGTTGTTTCAGGAGGTACGGGAGCGGCGCGGTCTGGCTTACTCGGTCTCGGCCTTCCGCTCGTCATACAGCGATGCCGGGATCTTCGGAGTTCACGCGGGCTGTGCACCCGAGAAGCTGGACCAGACCCGCGAGGCGATCGATGTGGTCCTGCACGAGGCGGCCAGCAGCGGATTCACCGACCTCGAGGTCGAGGGCGCCAAGGGGCAGGTCAAGGGCCAGATGGTGCTCGATCTCGAAGATCCCGGGATGCGCCTGATGCGACTCGGGACGCGGGCCTTGTTCGACGATGAGATCGTAGGCCTCGACGAGGGTTTGCGGCGGGTGTCGGCGGTGACCGCCGACGACGTCTGCGCCCTGGCCCGGGAGATTCTCACGGGTCCGGTCGTGGAGGCCGTGGTCGGGCCCGTGTAGTGAAGGAGACAGCGATGATCAGAGTTGGTGTCGTGGGGGCCGCCGGTCGGATGGGCGCCACCGTGTGTGATGCCGTTGCGGCCGCCGACGGGATGGAACTGCTGGCCCGCGTTGACGTCGGAGATCCGCTGGGCCTGGTCGACGGCTGTGACGTGGTCGTCGATTTCACCGCTCCCGACGTGGTCATGGGTACTCTGGAGCACTGCATCCCGCGCGGGGTACACGTGGTGGTCGGTACCAGCGGCTTCGACAGTGAGCGACTGCGGATCGTGGCTGAACTGCTTGGCGACCACCCGGCGGTGGGGGTGCTGGTGGCGCCGAACTTCAGCATCGGGGCGGTGCTCATGATGCGGTTCGCCACCGTCGCTGCGCCCTTCTTCGAGTCGGTCGAGGTCGTGGAACTGCACCACCCGGACAAGGTCGATGCGCCCAGCGGGACGGCGGTGCGCACGGCTGAGCTGATTGCCGAGGCCCGGGGCGGCCGGCCGTCGCCCGATGCGACCAACAGCGCTTTGGACGGTGCGCGGGGTGCGACCGTGGGGGACGTGCGGGTGCATTCGGTGCGCCTGCGCGGGCTCATCGCTCATCAGGAGGTACTGCTCGGCGGGGTGGGGGAGACCCTGACCATCCGCCACGACAGCCTCGATCGGGCCAGCTTCATGCCGGGCGTGGTGCTCGGGGTGCGGGAGGTCGGTGGGCATCCGGGGTTGACCGTCGGGCTGGACGCCTTCCTGGGGCTGCCGTGAACGGACGGCGCATGGCCCTGATCATGGCGGGGCTCTTCTTCATCTACGCCGGGTTCGTGGTGTGGCGGGGCTGGGACTTCGTGGCGTCGGGGGAGCCCGCGGCGGTTGGCCTGGGTTTAGCCGTGCTGATCCTGCCTGTGCTGGCCGGGGTCCTCGTTTGGCGGGAGGTGAGCTTCGGTTTCCGCATGCAGAAACTGGGCGAGCAGGTCGAACTCGTCGATGACCGCACGCTTGAGCAGCGGATCGCCGACGCGCAGGCCGATCCCGCCGATTGGTTGACGTGGTACTGGGTGGGTGTGGGGTACCTCGATGTCGGGGACAAGAAGCAGGCGCGCGCGGCCTTGGAGCATGCCTGGAGTGTGCGGCCGTAGGGTCCGCGGCTTGGGCTTGCGAGCTTTTCCGGGGTTGTTGGCCCGAGACTCCCCGAAAATGGCCAACGTCGCCGGAAAGTGCGGCCGCGGAGGCAAGACTGTGCAATATGGACAACCGCGCTGTCCATATTCCACAGCCTTGACCGCACAGCGCGAAGGGCCGCACCCACGTGGAGTGCGGCCCTTCGCGTCACCTCACTTCAGCAGCCAGGACTTACGCCAGGTGCTGGCCTTCCAATCATCGTTGAACCCGGGCTTCGGCTTGGCCCGGACGACAACCGTGACGCGCACCCGGTCGTAGCCGCGGGTCTTGACCTTCACGTAACCCTTGCGGGTCGTCACGGTGCGGCAGAACGCAGTCTCACCCAAGGCCGCGTGTGCGACCGGCCGGCAGAGGACCACAGGCTTGACCAGCGCACACGCGTTGTTGGTCTTGACCTTCTTGACCAGCACGCGGTTGCCGACCTTCGTGACCTTCGCCCCGGGCAGGGTGGGATTGATCGGGCAGCGCTGCTTCACGTTCTCGGGGCTCACGGCGCTGATTGAATTCACGACCCGCACCGCGACCGTCTCGCCAGCTGTCGTGACAGTCGCCTTGCCGTCGCCGGGGACGAACGTCGCGTTGTTGAACTGCCAGCCACTCGGAGCGGCGGGCAACGTCGGCTCGGTCACCGTGCAGACCGTGCCCGTGGGCAGTCCGTCGACGGTCGTCGACTGCCCGGCCGTCAGCTCCGCGGTGCCGGTAGTCACCGGCGTGGAGCCGTTGACGCAGGAGTAGGCAACCGTGAATGACCCGACGAAACCACTGCTGAGCGGGTTGAACTCCTTGGTGATCTGCACCGCACCGGTGTCGCGGCTGTTGGTGATCTCACAGCTCACCACGTCACCGGGCTGCAGGGTCACGCTCGCCCCGTCCTGGCCGGCGTAGGGTGTGCCACCGGAGGTGCAGACCCAGGTCTGGCCATTGGTGTAACCAGCGACCGAACCCGCCTCGGACAGGTTGTACGTCATACCGGCGTAGACGTCGCGCGGCCCACCGGTCCCGCCAGCGGCCCCCGTAATGTCCTTCTGGTTGTAGGCGCTGCTGGCCGAAACCGCCGACAGCGACCACTGAGTCGGGTCGCCGGCCGGCACAACTCGCTTGACCAGACCCAACTGCGCGATGCTGCGCTTGTTGGTCAGGGTGCACGTGAACTGCTTGCCCGCGTCGCGGGGGTAGTCCACCGTGAACTCACAGTCGCCGGACTGCTCGACGAACTCCCAGTTGTTCTTCATGGTTTCGGTGATCGTGTACGACCCCTCCGCCAATGGGCTGAACGCCGCCGTTCCAGTCTCGTCGGTGGCAACGGTCTCCGGTGATTCGCCACCGGTGAGCGTCATGTCCCAACCGCCGGACTGCCCGGCCGGGTCGGTCACCTTGATCGCGGTGGCCGTGGCCGGCGCGTGGGTGTTGATGAACGGCGCAGTGCCGGCGCAGGTCGTACCGCTGAGATCGACCTCAGCCGGCGGACCGGGGGCGTCCCAGCCCTCGGTCGGGTTTTCGAGCACTGTGTAGACGCCGGGCGCCAGGTTCGACACGTCGGTGGTCTGGCTGGTCTGGCCCGCGGTGAACGTGATCGGCAGGTCGTCGGCGACTACCTGACCCTCGCTGTCTTTGACGTCGAAGGTGAAGGTGGCCGTCTCGTCGCCGGTCAGCACGTCCGGAATGCTCTTGCGGATGGTCAGTGTGGCCAACGTGCTGATGTTGAGGTCAGTCGCCGCGGTCGCCTCGTTGGTCACGCCATTCAATCCGGTCACTTTGGCGATGTCCTTCAGCTGCCCAGTGCCCGACGTGCCCTTGGGGATGTAGAGCGTCTTGGCGAAGGTCAACGAATCAGATCCGTTCTGGACTCCAGAGCCCCACTTCACCGGGCCCACCGTCTTCGTGCCGGCGGTGTACCCGTCAAACGCACCGATGCTGGGCGCTGCGGCTGAGAACTGCACGCCGGCCGGGCCGGTCAGCCACTCCTCATCGGTGATGGTGGCCGTCCTGTTGGCGGCAGACGCATTCACGATCGGGGCCTGCTTGGCCGCCGTCAGCGGCCCGGGCAGCGGTACCCCAGGCACGGTTTCCACGAACTGCGCGGTGGCCACGTCGTTGACGAACTCCGCGTCCACCGGGGCATTGGCCCACGTGTAGGAGTGCGTCAGGACGGCAAAACTGCTCGTGTTGGGCGGCACCACGACGTTGTTGGCAGTGGCTGTATCGAGCAACTGTGTTTGCCCAGTCCCCGCATAGATCCTGTCCATGACCTTCATGGTCAGCGCCCGGGCTGCCGGGTTCCTGGCATAGACGGTCGTGTTGATGGTGACCGCGCCGGGCTGCGCTGGTGATCGCGTCCACGACACCTGCACACTCACCGGCAACTCGATCGGGTCGGTGGTGGCACTGCACGTGTTCTGGGTGATGACCGCCGGGGTCGCCTGCTTGCTCACTGTCCAGGTGTGGTCGCTGCCCCGCGACGCGGTCATGTCCTTGGACAGCGACTGCGCGAGACCGACCGGAATGGGCACGGTGCGCTTGCCGGGGTTCCCGAAGTCCTCGCCCTCGAACATGTAGGCCTGCAAGGACGAACCCGGCACTTCGCTGGAACCGATAGCGAGTTGGTTGTACCACTCGATCTGGCAGTCGCCGTTTGCGGGGACCGTCACGGTCAGAACGCGGTAGAGGGCCTTGTCCTCGCCGCCGGTGACCTTGTCGGTCTCGAGAAGGTCACCTGAACTGACGCTGCAGCCCTGCGTGCTCTGCCGGAAGATCGTCGGCACGCTGATGAAGTCGTAGCCCTTCGTGCCGTCGATGATGTAATCGACGGCAATGATCACGTTGAAGGTCGAAGCCTGGTCGACCTTGTTATGGGTGGTCATGCGGAAGGGGACGAGGTCCAACTCGTTCCAGCCCTTGCCCAGGTTGCCGTGGGTGTACTCGCCCTGCGGGCATGCGTAGCGGGCGGTGCCGCCGAAGTCGATCGGCAGAGTCAAGCCGTTGTAGAAATCACAGCCCTCAAGCTCGAACTGGATGTCGTTACTAGGGGGAGTGTAGGCCTGTGCTGCTGAGGACAGTGCCCCCGGCGCCAGGGCCAAGAGCAGCGCTAGCACGGTGATCAGCACACCGCCTCGGCGCGAGTTCCTGCATGTTCGCTCAGCCATGAGCGGCCTCCTGAGGGTGGTTGTGGTGCGCACAGTGGGTCACAGCGGCGGGGGAGTTCGAGCCAGGAGGGCCACAGAGCGTGACTGAGTGATCCGGAATGTCACGGAACGTGGGCACAATCTCCTCCTTGCCCCCGTTAGACCCATCGGGTCAACCGTTCGAACGAGCACAGCGTAACCCGCTGTACACGCCCTGCAACATCCCTCGATGGAGGGAAAAGATCGTCAGTTCAAATCGTTATGCGGCACACGAAAGGGGGCCGCACGCCGGTGAGGAATGCGGCCCCCTTTCACTAGGTGGCTACTTCAGCAGCCAGGTTTGGCGCCAGGTGCTGGGCTTCCAGCGGTCGGTGAAGTCGGGCTTTGGCTTGGAGCGCACCAGGACGGTGACGCGGACCTTGTCGTAGCCCTTGGTGTTGACCCGGATGAAGCCTTTGCGGGTCACGGTGGTGCGGCAGAAGGCGGTCTGTCCGGCTGCGGCTGCTGCTACTGGCCGGCACAGGACCACTGGCTTGAGCAGGACACAGCTGCTCT
>JAKOZM010000203.1 GCA_029779995.1 Actinomycetes bacterium | reverse complement strand
CCTTTGGTCCCATGGTTGATCGCTACGGTCGCGACGTTCTGCAGACTGACACCAACGCCTCGCAGGCGACCAAACCCACTGAACTGGTGATCTCCACGGACCTGGTGGTCGAGTGCACGGACACCGGTTTCTGTGGCGCGGTGGTGGGCGTCGAAGGTCGCGCGGTCATGCTGGAGGACCGCCATGGCCGGCGCCGCCTGTTCCCGCTGCATCCCGGCGCATTCCTGCATGAGGGCGAGCCTGTCACGCTGGTCGCTGCCGTCGCAGCGCCTGGCGTGAAACGTTCTGCGTCCGGATCACGCTATGTCGAGAACCTGTCGGCGCGGGTGGCGGCGCCCAGCCGGATCTGGGTCGAGGGAATCCACGACGCGGAGTTGGTGGAGAAGGTATGGGGTCATGACCTGCGCGTCGAGGGCGTCGTGGTCGAACCCCTGCACGGGGCCGATGACCTGCTGGACGCCCTGCGCGCGTTCGGGCCCACGACCACGCGACGGGTGGGCGTCCTGCTGGACCACCTGGTGGCTGGCAGCAAGGAGTCCCGGCTCGCGGCCGAGGCGATGCGCTCCTTCGCGCACGTGCAGGTGCTCGGGCATCCGTACGTCGATGTCTGGCAGGCCGTGAAACCGGCCGCCGTCGGGATCGCCGCGTGGCCGCGGGTCCCCAAGGGGATTGCGTGGAAACAGGGTGTGATCCAGTCCCTGGGCTGGCGGTTGGACGAGCGACAGGCCTGGCAGCACATCCTGGGGCGCGTGCACGGCTACGGCGATCTCGAACCTGCCCTGCTCGGTCGGGTCGAACAGCTCATCGACTTCGTGACCGTCGGTTAATGCCGCCAGGGAGGCGATCCTCACCGAATCGGGGGCACCCCGGCCACGCCCGAACGTAGGCTGGAGTCACGACGAGCAGGAGTAGCACGATGATGACTGACAACGGACCCCAACCGAGTGTGTTCGACCTCGAGTCGGCAACGACGCAGAACGACACGTACCGCACCGTCGCCTGGTCGGGGACCTACCTGCAGGTGACCCTGATGTCCATCGATGTGGGAGCCAGCATCGGTCTGGAGGCGCATCCCGAGACCGACCAGTTCCTGCGCCTCGACGCCGGTCAGGGCCGGGTGGTCATGGGTCCGGCCAAGGACGAACTCACCTACGCTCAGGACGTCGCGGATGGGTGGGCGATCCTCATCCCCGCCGGGACCTGGCACGACGTGATCAACACCGGCGACGTGCCCATGCGCCTCTACGCCATCTACGCACCGGTGCACCACGCACCGGGCAAGGTGCAGCCGACCGCAGCCGACGCGCAACGTGATGAGGAATCGGGTGCCGACGAACCGCCCGCGTGGTCGGTGCAACCGAGTAAAGCCACCGCAGACGAGCACGCCTGAGTCCGAACGCGGCCGGCACCTGCTGATGGCCGCACCGCGCGGCCCGCTTACCGTGGATTTGTGCCGCCCACACCACTTCCTGACCCGCAAGCCCTCGTCCGCGAGACCCGCGCCGCGTACCGCAGCCTGCTCGGAGGTGGCTTCGCCGACCTGCGGCGGATGCCCTCCGAGGTCCTGTTGGACGAGCCGAAATGCACCGTCCACCGCTACGAGGCGACCGCCGAACAGGACGACGCGCTACCGGTACTGCTGATCCCGCCGATGGCCGCGCCCCCGACCTGTTTCGACCTGCGCCGCGGTTGCTCGATGGTGGAGTTCCTGCTGGGTGAGGGCCGCCCCACCTACCTCGTGGACTACGGCGACATCAGCACACTGCGCGACCAGGACCTCGGCCTCGAACACTGGATCGACTTCGTCCTGCCCGACGCGATCGAAACGGTGCTGGAGGACTCCGGTGCCCCCGCGGTGCATCTGGTCGGATGGTGCTTGGGCGGCATCCTGGAGATGTTCACCGCCGCCGGTCATCCGGATCTGCCCATCGCCAGCGTGACAGCCGTGGCCAGCCCCTTCGACTTCCGCGAGGTGCGGGTGCTCGATCCCGTGCGCTGGATGGAAGGCTTGACCGGCGGGACCCTGACCACCGCACTGGTCCGGGTGCTGGGGGGCATTCCCGGACGCCTCAACGGCCTGATCTACCGCTGGCTGGACCCCGTCAAACAGATCAAGAAGCCGCTGGTCCAACTCGCCAACCGTGACGATCCCGACACGCTGGCCCAGATCGAAGCCTGCGACGTTCTCATGGATTCGATGGAGGCCTACCCCGGGCGCAGTATCTCGCAGATCTATCACTCCCTGATCCGGACCAATCGGTTCTCGCGCGGCCATCTGCTGCTGAAGGACGACCGCGTGGTGGATCTGGCCGACGTGCGCGTGCCGGTGCTCGCCGTCGCGGGCACGGGCGACCTCTTCTTCGCGCCCCCGGGCTCCGCATTCCATGTGGCGGACCTGCTGACCAGCAGCCCGCAGGTGCGCTGCGAAACCGCTCCGGGCGGCCACTTGGGGGTGTTGACGGGCCGGACCGCGCGAGACACCACGTGGCGGCTCGTGCAGGATTTCATGACGGACGTGGACATCGAGCGCGCGCAAGCAACGGCGGGCTGAGACAGACCCAGCGCGGCGTACAGTCTCACCATGACCACCACCGCGCGTCACATCTGTCCGCTGTGCGAGGCCACCTGTGGCCTTCAGATCACCGTCGACTCGCTACAGGTCACGAGCGTGCGCGGCGACGCCGACGATGTCTTCAGCCATGGTTTCGTCTGCCCGAAAGGCGTTGCGATCGGCGATCTGCACCACGATCCGGCGCGGTTGCGCCACCCGCTGGTCCGCGACAATGGCGAACTGCGCCAAGCGACCTGGGACGAGGCGTTCGACCGGATCCGGCAGGCACTGGCCGGCATCGTCGGCGAGTCGGGCCCCGACGCCGTGGGCGTGTATCTGGGCAACCCCAATGCGCACAACGTCACGAGCACCTTCTATCTGCCGGCACTGGTCCGCGCGCTGCGCACGCGCTACCGCTTCTCGGCCAGCACCGTCGACCAAATGCCCCAACAGGTGGCGCTGGGGCTCATGTACGGCACGGAGTTGTCCGTGCCGGTGCCCGACATCGATCGCACAGATCTGTTCGTGGTGATCGGGGGGAATCCCCTGGTGTCCAACGGCTCCATGATGACGGTGCCCGACATGCCCGGCAGACTGCGCGCTCTGCGGGCCCGCGGCGGGCAGATGGTTGTGATCGATCCGGTCCGCACCCGGACAGCGGCCGACGCCGATCTTCATCTGCCGATCCGACCCGGCACCGACGTCCTGCTGCTGGCGGCGATCGCCCACACGCTGCTCGACCAGGACCTGGTGGATCTCGGCGCCGCCGAGGCCTGGATCGATCCAGCTGCGATCGAGGAGCTCCGCGCACTGCTGATTCCCTTCGCCCCGCTGGCCGTGGCAGAGCACACCGGCATCGATGCGGGCACCATCGAGGGCCTCAGCAGGCAGATCGCCGGCTCCCGGAGCGCGGTATATGGGCGCCTCGGCACATCGACGGCCGGGCTGAACGCGGCCGGGCAGCCCACCTCGTTCGCCACGCTCGGGTCCTGGCTGGTCGCGGTCATCAACGTTCTCGCGGGGAACCTCGATCGGGAGGGTGGGGTCATGTTCCCGCTGCCTCCGGCGGGCGGACCCACCACCTACGGCACCCCCGGCACCGGGAGAGGCATCCGCGTCCCAGGCAGCCAGCGCACGCGTGTGCGCGGCCTGCCCAGTGTGCTGGGCGAGTTCCCGGCGGTGGCGTTGGCCGAGGAGATCGGCCCAGAGGGCCTGCGGGCTCTCATTACAGTGGCTGGCAACCCTGTGGTGTCCACCCCCCACGGCGATCGACTGGAAGTCGCGCTGGCTGACCTGGACCTGCTGGTCAGCCTGGACATGTACATCACCGAGACATCGCGACACGCCGATGTCATCCTGCCTGCCCCCTCGCCGCTGGCCCGATCGCACTACGACGTGGTGTTCGGGTCCCTGGCCGTGCGGAACACGGCGCGGTGGTCAGCACCGGTCTTCGCACTCGAGCCGCACGAGCGCGACGAAGGGGAGGTGCTGCTCACCCTGGCAGCCATCGCCGCCGCGGTGGTGAACGGAATCCCGGAACCAACCCCGGATCAGATGGACGATCTGGTGGCTGCCGAACTGGCCCGCCAACTCGGCTTGGACGTGGGGCTGGCCGGCCCCCTGCGCGGTGTGGAGCGACTGGTCGATCTGTCCCTGCGTGGTGGACCCCACAATCTCACGCTGGCAGAGGTCCAAGCTGCACCGTCGGGCATCGACTGCGGTCCGCTGACAGCGCGCCTGCCTGAGGTGTTGCGCACGCCCTCCGGGCGCATCGAACTGGTTCCGGAGGCGCTCAAGCCCGAGGTGCAGCGCCTGCAAGAGGCGATGGCCGACCTCGACGCAAGCGCCCTGTTGCTCGTCGGACGACGGCAGTTGCGCACCAACAACTCATGGCTGCGCACAGTGCCCAGACTGCAGGGCGGATCCAGCCGGTGCACCCTGCAGGTCCACCCCGACGACGCAGTCGGCGCCGGTCTCAACGACGGCGATCTGGCCCAAGTCAGCAGTGCGTCGGGCGAGGTCATGGTCCAGGTGGAGGTGACCGAGGACGTGATGGCCGGGGTGGTGTGCCTGCCGCACGGCTGGTCGCAGATGGCCTGGGCACCTGGGGCCACGACCGGGGCAAACGTCAACATCCTGACACCAACGGTCGGGATTGATCCGTTGGCGGGCACCGCGGTGCTCAACGCGGTGCCGGTACGGCTGTCCGCCACCCCCTCGTGACACTGCGGGGACCCATGACGATCAGCGGGCTCGCGTCGGCGGCCAACCACTGCACCACGGTGCGCATGGCCGGCAGCGGGATCGCCACACAGCCAGCCGTGGGCCGATTCTGGCTCACGTGCAGGAAGATGCCGCCGCCCTTGCTGGTCTTGGCCGGGGTCCTGGCCCGCCACTCCCCGCTCGGGGAGCGGAACGTCGCCGCCGGCAGGTTGTACCCCAGTACCGCCGCGTATGTGTACGCCCGGCCGTAGTCGATGAGTCGTTCCGACCATTCCCCATCCGCACGCCAGCGGGATTTCGTGGTGCGCTGAGTCTGCAGCACGTTGTACGTCCGAGGGTCACGCGGGTCGTACGGCCAGTACGAATCACTCGCGATGCGGTGGTAGGGCAGCTCGATGTCCGCCCCGCGACCAGCGCCGAAGGCCCGTGGGATGGTGAAGTTGCCCGCGGGGGTCTGTCCGCTGTTCTGTCGGCGGGTGCTGGCCGGTGCGAAGCCATTGATACCGACCCAGGCCGGCACCTTCCGGCCGACGCGCACCCAATCACCGTCGGTGGCCACATACCGACGCAGGGTCGCGCGCTGACTGCCCCAGGTCGGGGCGGTCACCACGATGACCTGTTGTGGAACGTCGGGGGGAACCAGCATGGGTTCAGGCTACGTCGGGATAGGGCCGGACCATGATCCCGTCGAACTCCTCGAAGCCGATCTTCGCCCAGTACTGCGCGAGTTGGCGATTCGAGGCTGTCCGCGCCTCAAGATCCGCCAGACCGGGCTGCATGGGGTAGAGCGCCGCCAGCGCCACCCCCGGCTGCAAGCGGGTGATGACCAAGCCCATGGCCAGCAGGCCGTAACCGGCACCTCGCCATTCGGGGCGGATCTGCATGCTGTTGGCGATCAGCACGCGGGATCCAGCCAGTTCGTAGGTATCGGTCAAGGGCCGCAGGTCGTGGTTCACACCCCACAGGGCCTGCCCGACCAGGCCGAGATCCATGCTGCGATGGCACAACTCGTGCAGGCACTGGCTGTCACGGAGGTCCGCGATGACGATCGAACCCTCTCCCACCGGGATCGACAGGGTCTCGGGCAGGGACTTGTTGAGTTCAGGCAGGTACAACTCCGCGTCCACATGCGACAACAACGACAGCTCCGGCAGGTCGACGTCTGGGCCGTCATCGGGGCTCCAGCGGGCTTCGACGCTGACGGTGTAGTCATGCACTCCCGAGTCATCCTGCTCGATGTTCGTGGTCAACCGTACGTATACGGTGTCCCGCAAGGCCCTGACGACCGACAACCGCAGATCTTCCGCGTCCACGTTCCCAGTGTGACGGCCATACCACCTGCCGCGAGTCAGCGCACTCATGCTCAACCCCCTTGCTGGCGATCCACCCCTGTCTGAAACATCGGCATGGCTGCGACATTGCTTGATCACTGTCTGGGCGTCGCTAGGTTGCTGGCATGGAGGTTGTCATCGTCGACAGCTGGCCCTGCGAGCGATTGCACACCCCCGATGGCTAGGCCAGCGACATTCGACCTGCAGTTAGTGGGCGTCGGCACCGATGGGCGCATCGGCTGCAACGGGGACCTACTGACCGAAGGTCTTCACAGCGATGGACACGAGTCGTCCGGCGAGGTTTCCGTGCATGAACGTGTTCGTGCACGGCGGGTGCGATGGTGACCGGCGGATCCTGGACCTCAGACAAGCCAGTTGCCTGATCGCATCACGCGGGTCACCTGCAGTTCATCGTCGAGGAGCACGAGGTCGGCTCGGCTGCCGGCCTCGATCACCCCGCGATCGGAGAACCCCATGGCCCGGGCGGGGCCGCGGGTCAGCGTCGTTACGGCGTCGGGCAGGGGAACCCCCGCCGCAACCACCGTGCGCAGAGCGCGATCCATGGTGAGAGTCGACCCCGCGAGGGCATGATCGCTGGCCAGTCGGGCCTGCCCATCGCGCACGTGGACGGGCAACTCCCCGAGGAGGTAGTCGCCGTCACCCATGCCGGCGGCCGCCATCGCATCCGTCACGACACTGACCCGCCCCTGAGCGGTTGCGATGACATACCGCAGCAGATGCCGATCGACGTGCAGACCATCCGCGATGAGTTCGACGAAGACGCGCGGGTCCTCCAGCAGGGCCAGAACCGGCCCCGGATGACGTTTGCCCAGATGGGGCATGCGGTTGAACAGGTGCGTGGCGACAGTCGCCCCCGCCTCGATCGCGCACACTGCCAGGTCGTAATCGCAGTCAGTGTGCCCGATCGCGGCCACCGACCCGGCCGCGACCGTCTGGCGGATGGCGGCCAGCGCGCCGGGCAACTCAGGGGCGAAGGTCACCATGCGGACACTGCCGGACGCCAGCAGGGACCCGAGTTCGGCCGCGTCCGGTCTGCGTAACTGGCTGGCATCATGGGCCCCACACTGCTGCGGACTCAGCCACGGCCCTTCCAAATGAATGCCACCGATGACGCCCCTCTCCACCAGTGGCACAAGGGCGGCCACCTGCTCCCTCAATGACGGCGCAGACGCCGTCACCAGGCTGGCCACCATGGTTGTGGTGCCATGCCTGAGGTGGAAATCGGCGACCTGGGCGGCGTGTGTGGCGACATCGTGACCGCCGCCGCCGTGACAGTGCTGATCGATGAAACCCGGTACCAGCAGACCCTCGCCCCGACCGCTGGCCGCAGTCACCTCGACGATCCGATCGCCCTGCACCGTCACGACGGCCGAAGATGCGCTGCCGGAGACGACGGTGGCGTGGATCCGCTGCACGGCACTCACGTTAGCCCGGCTCACCACCGGGTCACGGGAAGGCCAGACTCGCCTCGCGGTAGTCCTGCAGCTGCGCCTTGCGCTCAGGGGTGAAGTACTCCTGGTACCGGCGCTGGGCGTCCTGCCCGAAGAGGAGTTCGCAGGCCTCCTGGATGCCGTCGGCGTCCTTGATCTCGTCATAGTCGAGCACCAGCGCGATCTTGCTGCGCCGACGCAGGAAGTCGTCGAGTTTGGTGATCATCTCCGTCTTGGCGGCATAGAAGAGTTCAACGCGGACATAGTCGGCGTCCTCGATGATGTCGTCGGCCATACTCGGGTCGTCGCGGAGCGCCTCCAGCATCGCGAAGGCTCGCAGCCCGTAACGCCGCCACAGCCGTGTCGACAGGGTCTCGAAACTGGCTCGGGTCGTCAGCCGGTCCAGGCCCATCAGCCGGGCCTGCCGGAAGTATTCCTCCCGCGTGGCCTTGGGGGGCTCCCCGTACCAGGACTTCTTGTCCTTGGTCAGAGGGACGCCGAGTTTCTTGACCAGCGTGCTCACCTCGTTGCCGATGTTCACGCAGTCCGTGAGTTTGCCGCCGAAGACCGTGATCCACGACTGCCCGGCATCGACCTCCATGGCATGTTTGCGTGACAGCGACGTCCAGTCGGTCTCGTCCGAGGTCGTGTTGTCGACCTCCACCACCAGGGGCCGCACACCGCTGCGGGTGGCGATGATGTCGCGCGGAGACAAGGGGGTCTGCAGGTTGAGCCGTTCGTTGATCTGGTCGAGCAGGAAGTCGCGGTCCTCGTCGGTGACGTCGGTGTCCGGGTCGGTCACCCGCTCATCGGTGGTGCCGATGCACGACCGGGTCCCCATCGGGATGACATAGAAGAGGCGCTGGGTGTCGTCGAAGAAAGCCAGCACCCGCTCGTGCTTGGTCAGGCGGGGGACGATCAGGTGGATCCCCTTGGAGAACACGATCTTGTGCTTGGTCGTGATGCCGTGGGAGGTGTTGATCGGGTCGACGAAGGGACCTGCCGCGTTGATGATGACCTTGGCGCTGGCGGAGAACTCGGCACCGGTGTCGGTGTCGCGCAGTTGGACCTGCCAACGGCCGCCCTGCCGGCGGGCCGACTCGAACGAGACGTAGTTGGCGCAGGTGGCCCCCGAGTTCAGCGCCGAGCGGATGAACCCGAAGACGAAGCGGGAGTCGTTGTCGACGATGTAGGCGTCGGAGTACTCGATCCCGCCCAGCAGGTTGTCGGTGCGGACGATCGGCTCCTTCTGAGTGATCTTCTCCGGCGTCAGCACCTTCGGCGGTTTCGTGAAGCCGTTGCCGATCACCCAGTACGCGGTGGCCCCCATCCCGGCGAACCACGGCTTGTACGGTGAGTTCTCGTCGAGCGCGGCCATGAACCGGATCTCCTTGAGATTTGCCGGGTAGGCCTTGATCAGGTGGTTACGCGACATACA
>JAKOZM010000148.1 GCA_029779995.1 Actinomycetes bacterium | reverse complement strand
ACCCTCTATTGGGGCACTCGCTCCGAGCTCTTCGAGGTCCTCGACCTGGCTCGCGCCGGGCTTATCCACGTCGAGACGGAGACGTTCGCGCTCGATGACGGCCCCACGGCATACGAGCGACTGCACGCGGGGACGTTGCGCGGCCGCGCCGTCATCGTCCCCTGATCTACCGGGTCTCAGCGCCTTGACGGAGCCCCTGTCCGAGGGCTGGGTTAGCGTGTCGGAATGATTCGCTTCGAGGGCGTGACCAAGAGGTATGCCGGTGCGCCCGGTCACGCCCCCAGCGTCGCAGTCGACGACCTCACGCTCGAGGCGCCGACCGGGCAGATCACGGTGCTCGTCGGGCCGTCGGGGTGTGGCAAGACGACGACCCTGCGGATGGTCAACCGGATGATCACCCCGACATCCGGGTCGATCTGGCTCGACGGGCGTGACACGGCTGCGCTGGACGAGGCCGAGCTGCGGCGGGGGATCGGCTACGTCATTCAGCATGCCGGGCTCTTCCCGCACCGCACCGTCCTGGACAACGTGGCCACCGTGCCCCGGCTGCTCGGCTGGGACAAGGCCAAGGCTCGCGCGCGGGCGGCCGAGATGCTCGACCTCGTGGGGCTCGACGCGGCATACGCGAGGCGCTAGGCCCCCACAACTAGACCCAGTACCTTAGCGGGCATGGGCAGAGTGGAAGAGTCGGCAAGAGCGAGGTTTCTCCTGATAGCGCCACTCGAACAGCAGGGTGGCGGGGCATCGGGGACCGCGCCTGCTGCGGAGAAACGAGTACGAATGACTTCTCGACTAGAATTCGAAACGCGAATACTGAGTCAAGAGTGGACGGATTTGTCGGCCTCAAACGAAGGTTCGGTTGATCTGCAAAAGGTTGCACTGGTGCAGTCCGCAGGTTGGGATGTTTACGTCGCCGATGCATACATGCAAATTGATGGCCTCCCAGCGCATCAGATCGAAACTGAACTAACACGTGCCGTCGAACTTGCGTGCGAGGAACAACTCCGGCGTTGCCCACTGTGGGTCAGCAGAAGCGCCGTTGGCGAACCTTCAAATGATTGGCTAGACACTTCCGCCATCAAAATTGAGGGTGGTCTTCAGGGAGGGTCAATCTTCCTGGGGTGGGGCAACAACGCAATATCGAACGAAATTCGTGAGGATCCCAAAGCCTGGCAAAGCGCGGTTCGGGGGATGGTGGATGCCCAAGTTCTGTGGTGCAATCTGTACGCAGTATCAGTTTCCACCGGTGACGCCTTGCAAGATATCGCGTTATCCCCGCCGTCCGAAGCCAAGGCGGCAGTTCGCGCCATCAAGACCGCCTCAGAGATGACGCGCGCATTAGTCTTGTTCGACTTGGGCTGGGACGAACTTGCGACTCAAATTCAGGGAATTAGGAAGGTGTGCGCCGTCGAACTGCTGAAAGCCTGGAAGGCGACGGAAATGCGCGAACAGGCGGGCAGAAGGGTCTCGGATCTTCGAACGTTGGCTCAAGAGGCCATCGCGGACAGATCTAGGCGGTACCAGGCACTCGTTGAAGGGATTCTCTTTGCCCTTGCTTTGACCGCTCTGGTTCAGACAGCGCTCGCTTTCGCTCAGACGGCCTTCAGCGGCGGCGTCTCCGAGGTCCCCGGGGGCGATGCTGGCCTTCTTGCGTGGATAAGAGCGACGAACTTGGATCTCCTGCTGGGGGTCGTTACCTTGGGCTTGCTTTCCATCGTCACTTGGGTAGTTTGGGCCCGGAGGAGAGTCAATGAATAGGTTGCTCGCCGAGTTGCGGGATGCACGCAAGTCCCGAAATTTGCCGGACCGAGTGGTAGCGGCGGGTTCGACCATCGCTGAACAGCGCGCGGCGATTGAAGTATTGATGTTGACCGGTCCGACGGACGGGGTGCGGATCTACGGCTTCAACACGCTGCTTGGCCAATTGGATGAGCTGGAAGCACCTCCCGGCTTTCAACCTCGCCTTTTGGACGCTCACCTAATCGGACGAAAGGTCGGTGCGTCGTCCGACTATTTGAACACCATGACATTGGTCAAATTGTTCCAACTGTCTCATGGCGGATCGGGAATCTCGGGCACCACGTATCAGAAACTCGTCGCGGCGTCATTCGCGGCGCAGGACGGATTCGGGGCATTTTGGGACAGTTATGGTTCGGGCGACGTTGTGCCGGCCGCTTGGTGGATTGTCTCGGTTTTGGGGGAGTCTGCTGCCTATGAGTTTGAGGCTGGCGATTTGATAGCCCTAATGAACGGCAATTTCGTTTCGACGGCGGCTGCGGTTATCCTCCTTGACGAGATTATAGACGTAAGCGCTCACATCGTTGCCCGCGCCGCAATGAGAATGGGTCCCCCATCTCCATCAACGGACAACGCGGTGCAATTAGCGCTAAGCGCGTTGCCGCGGCGGGATCGTGTGGCTGGCGTACAGCTCCCAGTTAGTGCTAGGGACCTGGGACCAATTGTGGATGCCGTGACCGAGGCCATTCACGGTCTTGGGCGAGCTCTGGAACGACGACTCTCGGGGCCAAGTGCGAACCCCCTCTTTCGATTTGACTCGGGGCGCGCCCGGGCCTATTCACAGAATAGTTTCTTGGACGTAAGGCTAACCATGGCGCTATCAAACACAGCTACTGGACTCGGTTTTGCACTCGCTGCCTTCCAGCGCCACATCGAGCTAATTTCAGCGGAACAGCTTGCATCGGATCCTCAGTATCTCGAAATGGTGCAGCCTCCAAAGGTTGCACAAGCGATCCTTCAGGAGGCGTTGCGCTCTGCCGGAATGCCGGTCTTGGTTAGTATTGTTGAGTCCGCGGGAGTGGAGGATCTTGCAGACGGGAGCCTTGCGGCTGCTCAGAATGTGGGACGTTTAGTGGAGCGAGCGAACGACCTGTTGGCTTTGGACGACTTGGTGTTACCGGTGACGCTCGCACCGTCTCGCGAGGTTGTCGAAGCCGTCGGATTGGCTCTTGTGGAGATTGCCTTGGGCAGCCATCGTTGAGTCGTTACACCCTAGTCCCCCTTAGCCGAATCAGGGGGTGCTGATCGCAGACAGATGAGCGCTCAGGCTGAGGTGCCGGGGCCGTCCGGGCAAGCGCGTTCCAGCCAGACCCCGCGTCGCTGGCCGTTTGCTGGTGCCGCTGTGAGGGCTCTTCCCAATTGAGAGTGTGGCGAGCGGGGCGGCGTGATCGGCGCCTCGCTGGCGGGGTAGGGGTCGAGGTCTCCCGAGGATGGAAGCTCTCACACTGCCCATCCGGAAGACCTCGACATGCCCGACGGCACCTTCGCTTGCCCTGACCTGACGACGTTTGCGGGCCTTGACGCGCTCGGCCTGCAGGTGACGGGACAACGGATCGAGCCCGACCGTGCGGTGCTGGCGTGTCGGGTCGTTGAGGATGATCGGTGGTGCCTCCGTTGCGGCTGTGCGGGTGTGGTCCGCGACAGCGTGCTGCGGGAGTTGGCCCACGAGCCGCTCGGGTGGCGGCCGACCACGCTTCTGGTGACGGTGCGCCGCCACTGCTGCACGGGGTGTGGGCACGTGTGGCGACAGGACATGACCCGAGCGGCGCGGCCGAGGGCGAAGGTCTCCCGGGCCGGGCTGACCTGGGCGCTGGTCGCCCTGGTCGTGCAGCACCTGACCATCGCTCGGATCGCCGAGGGGCTCGGCGTCGCCTGGAACACCGCGAACGACGCCGTCCTCGCCGAGGGTAAGCGGCTGCTGATCAGCGACCCGGCACGTTTCGATGGGGTGAAGGTGATTGGGGTCGATGAGCACGTGTGGCGGCACACGCGCAGGGGCGACAAGTACGTGACCGTGGTCATCGACCTGACCCCGATCCGGGACGGCACCGGCCCTGCACGGCTGCTGGACATGGTCGAAGGCCGCTCCAAGGCCGCGTTCAAGACCTGGCTCGCTGACCGGCCGCAGGCATGGCGAGAGGCGGTGGAGGTGGTCGCGATGGATGGGTTCACCGGGTTCAAAACCGCGGCCGCCGAAGAACTGCCGGATGCGGTCGCGGTGATGGACCCCTTCCACGTGGTCCGCCTCGGAGCTGACGCCTTGGACCGGTGTCGCCGCCGGGTCCAGCAGGACCTCCACGGCCACCGCGGCCTCAAGGGCGACCCGCTGTATCGGGCGCGGCGGACCCTGCACACCGGTGAGGACCTGCTCACCGACCGACAGCGCGAACGCCTCATCGCCCTGTTCGCGAACCCCGACCACGTCGAGGTCGAGGCGACCTGGGGAATCCTGCAGCGGATGATCATCGCCTACCGCGACCCCGACCGAGCGGCCGATCGCGCAGCGATGGCCGCCGTCATCGAGATCCCCCGCCAGGGCGTCCCCACCGCCCTGGTCGAGCTGCGCCGGCTCGGCCGCACCCTCAACCAGCGCGCCGGCGACGTCCCGGCCTACTTCGACCGGCCAGGCACTTCCAACGGCCCCACCGAGGCCCTCAACGGCCGACTCGAGCACCTACGCGGCTCCGCCCTCGGGTTCCGCAACCTCACCAACTACATCGCCCGATGCCTCCTCGAGGCCGGAGGGTTCAGACCCCGGCTACACCCTCGATTGTGATGAGCCGCTTTGAGGGGAAGCGGACCGAGGCTGGGCGGCTTCGGGGGGTGGACGCCGCGCTCGGCAAGGCCGTCACCACCGGCCTCGTCGCCTTGGACAAGTCCGCCGCCGAGGACAAGAACTCGATCGTCGTCACCAAGGACACCGCCGCCAAGTGGAGCCTCACCCAGATCGGTGACCTCGTCGCCCACCAGGCCGAGATCGTCGTGGCCGCGCCGCCGGAGTTCCAGACCCGCGTCCAGGGCCTGCCGGGCCTCAAGGACGTCTACAGCTTCGTGCCCAAGGACTTCCGCCCGCTCAAGGGCCAGGCCGTCGTCGACGCGTTGGTCAACGGTCAGGCGCAGGCGGCGAACGTCTTCTCCACCGACCCGTCGATCCTCGCCAACGGGTTCGTCACGCTGGCCGACCCGAAGGCGCTCTTCGGCTCCGACAACGTCGTGCCGCTGGTGCGCAAGGACAAGAACTCGGCTGCGTTGGCGGCCGCGCTGAACGCCGTCTCGGCCAAGCTCGACACGGCCACCCTCACCAAGCTGGTGAGCCAGGTCGACGTCGACAAGAAGGACGCCGTCGCCGTGGCCAAGGCCTGGGTGGCCAGCGTCGGCCTCGGCTGACCGTTTTGGGCCCTGACCCGCTGACCCGCTGACCCAGAGCTTGGCCCTGCGTTGACGAGTGATCGTGTGGCCCGGACGCCCTCTGCGGGCGTCCGGGCCACACGATCTCGTCACGACGTCGACGAGCGCGGCGGCGGCGCCGGGCTAGGTCGTGACGGGGACGGAGTCGGGAAGGCGGCGCCGCTGGCAGGGTTGCCGAAGCGTGCCGCCAGTTCTGCTCGATCGATCGTCGTGCGCAGGCCGAGTTGTTGGCCGTCATAGAGAAGACCGTCGCGTGCCACGGTGACAGCGAACGTCGCAGCGCGCGAGTCACGCAGGAGGAGGAACAGCGCCCGGTCAAGCACGTCGACGGGGTCTGCCTGCGAGGTCACCGTGATCCGGCCGGCGAACGAGGCCGGATACCCCAGCCGGTCGGGGCTGAAGGTCACCGTCGAGGACGTGACTCCCGGGAGCCCCCGCACTGCGGCGAGGACCGCCTGGGGATCCGCTGTGGCGGACACGGAGGTCGAGGCGGTCGTCGACGCTGTGGGCGGCGGGGGCGTGGGGCCGGACGCGCAACCTCCTAGAAGGGCCGAGATGGACAGTGCCGCGGCGGCATACCGGGCACGGGGTCTGGGTCGCATCTGGTCGTCCTCGCGGTCGTGGTCAGGGCCGGGTGGCATTTGGCCACGCTGAACTGCTGGAGGTTGGCTGCGCGGCGGCATACCGGAATCGAGAGCCGGTATGCCGCCCGCTCACCTCACGCGCTAGGCACCGGTTCGGGGGTGCTCGCCGCAGCGGCCTCGGGCTCCTCGCCACGGCGAACCGCAGCCAGCAGCATCTGGGCCACGTCGACGACCTCGACGGCACCCTCGGTCAGTTCGCCGGTCTCGACGAACTTGTTGACGCCATCCGAGAGCATGACCTTGCAGAACGGGCAGCCGACGGCGATCCGGGCAGCCCCGGTGGCGACAGCTTCGCTCGTGCGGTTGAGGTTGATCCGGGTGCCGAGCTTCTCCTCGACCCACATCCGGGCACCACCGGCGCCGCAGCAGAACGACTTCTCGCCATGGCGCGGCAT
>JAKOZM010000137.1 GCA_029779995.1 Actinomycetes bacterium | reverse complement strand
GCCGACCCTCCGTGATGGCCGAGGACCGTCCCGACCATGCTCAAATCCGAGAAGTAGGCCAAGGCGCAGACGTGGTAGAGACTGGCGTCGGGGAGGACTTCGTCGGCTCGGACCCAGGCCATCCGGTCGTAATGGCCGTGGCTGAATGTGCGCGCCCAGTCGTGTTCCAGAAAGCGGATGTCGATGAATTCCCGCTGGGGGTAGCCGTTGTCCTCCAGCGGCCCCGAGCGACCGAGATGATCGGCCAGATCCAGCTTCGGCACATCCTGCGGCGGCAGGACTTCGGTGATCCATTCCGCGTCGGGACGGTGCGAGGGGCCCGCCATGGGCTCGACGAATGAGGCCGACATGGCGAAGATCGTCTTGCCGTACTGCACCGCCCGCACCCGCCGGGTGCTGAATGACCGGCCGTCGCGCAGTCGATCCACCATGTAGACGATGTGGTCGACGGTCGAGCCGCCACGCAGGAAGTAGGCGTGCAGCGAGTGCACCTGCCGACCCGGCTGCTCCACTGTCGTGCCCGCAGCGACCAGAGCCTGCGCCGCGACCTGGCCGCCGAATGCCCGTAGCGGTGACCCCGCGTGGCACCAGCCCGTGAAGATGTCAGTGTCGATCCTGGTCAGGGTCAAACGCTCGACGAAACCCACATCCGGTGGCGGGGAGTCGCGCAGGTCATGCACGGTCACCAGTGCAGGCTACTGGTGCGCGCCCGGTTCGTGCGCTGCATGATCCTGCGGCTCGAGCTGGAACGTGGTGTGGTTGATCGCGAAGCAGTCGAGCGCGCATACCTGCAACTGGTCCAGCATCGACTCCGGCCCGCACTGGGCGAGGTGGGACGAGTCCACCACCACGTGAGCGGTCAGCGCGGGCACCCCGGACGTGATCGTCCAAACGTGCACGTCATGGACATCGCGCACGCCGGGCACCTGGGTCAGGTGCTGGCGGACCTGGGCCACGTCGAGGTCCTTGGGGGCGGCCTCCAGCAGAATGCGCACGGCGTCGCGCAGCAGTTTCAGCGATCGGGGCAGGATCATGAAGGCCACCAGCAGGCTTGCCACCGGGTCCGCCCGCTCCCAACCGGTGGCCATGATCACGGCGGCCGCGACGACCACGGCAAGTGAACCCAGTAGGTCCCCGAGGACCTCGAGATACGCTCCCCGGACGTTGATCGACTCGTCCTTGCCGGCGGTCAGGATGCGCAGCGACACGGCATTGGCCAACATCCCCACGACAGCGAACACCAGCATCAGACCCGCTTCGACGGGCTCCGGTGTGATCAGCCGGCGCGTCGCCTCCACTGCGACATACAGGCCGACGCCGATCAGCAGCAGTGCATTGAGAGCGGCCGCCAGTACCTCCAGGCGCTGCCACCCGAACGTGCGTCGCAGGCTCGGCGGGCGTTGCGCCATCGTGGCGGCGACCAGCGCGAGGGCCACGCCGAGGACGTCGGTCAGGACGTGTCCGGCATCGGCCAACAGGGCCAGCGACCCCGTCAGAATCGCCCCGACCACCTCGAGCACGAAGACCGCTGCAGCGATGCCGAGGGCCCATGCAAGCCTTCCCCGGTGCCTGCCGCCGGCGGTGACCGGACCGTGATCGTGTCCCACGACGCTAGTGTGACAAACCCCCGCTGCCTCGGCGTGCACCCAGGATCGACGTGTGCGAGAGGCTAGGCTGGAAATCAGACCGCACAAAGGAGACACCTGCCGTGATCGACGACATCCTGCTCGAATGCGAAGAGAAGATGGAGAAGGCCATCGCCGTCGCCCGTGAGGACTTCGCGACGCTGCGCACAGGCCGCGTCAATCCCGCCATGTTCTCCAAGATCCTGGTCGACTACTACGGCGCACCCACGCCGCTGAATCAGCTGGCATCCTTCCATGCCGCTGACGCCCGCATGATGCTCATCACCCCCTTTGATCGGAACTCGGTCAACGCCGTGGAGAAGGCCATTCGTGACTCGGACCTCGGGGTGAACCCCAGCACCGATGGCAACGTCGTGCGCGTCGTGCTTCCGCAACTGACCGAGGAGCGCCGCAAGGAGTACATCAAGGTCGCCCGGCACAAGGCCGAGGACGCCCGCGTCAGCATCCGCAACATCCGTCGGCAGGCCAAAGAGGCTTTGGAGAAGTTGAAGAAGGACGGCGACGCCGGCGAGGACGAGGTCAAGCGGTCGCTGGCGCACCTCGAGGAGATCACCCACGAGCAGGTCGCGCACGTCGATGAGGTGCTCAAGCACAAAGAGGAAGAACTGCTCGAGGTCTGATGAGCAGCGCCGAACCGGCCGCCGCTGAGCCGGCCGCCCCAAAGAGCAGGGCTGGTCGCAACCTGCCGGCCGCGATCGCCGTGGGGGTGGCGCTGGGAGCGATCATCATCGCGACGCTGGTCTGGTACAAGTACCTGTTCGCGGTCCTGGTGACGGTCGCGATGGTGATCGCCGTGTGGGAGTTGTACAACGCATTCCTGCACAACGACATCAACATTGCCCGCACACCGCTCTACGTGGTCGCCATCGTGGGTCCGACGTTGGCGTACCTGTATGGGGTCACCGCACACCTGGCGATCTTCGGAGCTTTCGTCGTGGTGGCGCTGATGTGGCGCATCAGACGCGGCACCGAGGGTTTCGTCGCCGACGCCACCGGCAGCCTCTTCGTCGGTTTTTACCTGTTGTTCATGGTCGGGTTTGTCATGCTGATGCTGCGCGAACCCGACGGCGTCACCCGGATCGTCGCCTTCGTGGCCATCACCATCTGCAACGACATCGGCGGGTACGCCGCCGGGGTCCTGTTCGGCAAGCACCCGATCGCCCCGCAGGTCAGCCCGAAGAAGTCGTGGGAGGGATTCGCCGGTTCCGTTGCACTCCAGGTCGCGGTGGCCATCCCCATCTTCATCATCGGCTTCGACGAGCAGTGGTGGAAAGGTGTCATCTTCGGGGTGGTCATGAGCATCACCGCCACCGCTGGCGACTTCATCGAGTCGGCCGTCAAACGCGATCTCGATGTCAAAGACATGTCCAACATCCTTCCCGGCCACGGTGGGCTGATGGACCGGTTGGACTCCCTGATCCCCAACGCCTTCGTCGCGTGGGCCCTGTTGACCTGGCTGGTCGGCGGATGAACCTGCCCATCGTGATGCAGGCCCCGCGCCGCGGGAAGCCGCCGGTCCACCTACTCGACATGGACATGGCCGCCCGCAAGGATGCGGTGGTCGAGTTGGGCGCCAAACCGTTTCGCGCGACGCAACTGAGCCGGCAGGTCGTGGTCCGGCATGTGGACTCCGTGGAACAGTGCACCGATCTGGGAGCCGCGGACAAGCAGCGGCTCGCGCCGCTGCTGCCGACCCTGCTCACCGCCGCCAACGTCCTGACCTGCGACGGCGACGCGACCCGTAAGACGGTGTGGCGCCTGCACGACGGGTCGTTGGTGGAGTCGGTGCTGATGCGCTACCCCAAGCGGGTCACGTTGTGCCTGTCCTCGCAGGCCGGCTGCGGCATGGCCTGCCCGTTCTGTGCCACCGGCCAAGGCGGCTTGCAACGCAATCTGAGCACCGGGGAGATCCTCGAGCAGGTGCGGGTCGCCGCCCGGGACGCCGAGACCGGACTACTGGGTGAGCCTGGTCGGCTCAGCAACATCGTGTTCATGGGCATGGGGGAGCCGCTGGCCAATTACGCGGCAGTCCTGCGCGCCGTCCGCCGGATGATCGCCGAGCCTCCGGAGGGATTCGGGATGAGCGCCCGCGGTATCACCGTGTCCACCGTGGGGCTGGTGCCGCAGATCCGTCGACTTGCCCAGGAGGGCCTGCCGGTGACCTTGGCTTTGAGCCTGCACGCCCCGGACGACGAACTGCGCAACGACCTCGTGCCGATCAACAATCGGTGGTCCGTGGATGAGGTGTTGGGCGCTGTGTGGGAGTACGCCGACATCACCCGGCGCCGGATCAGCATCGAGTACGCCTTGATCCGCAACATCAACGACCAGGACTGGCGCGCCGACCTGCTGGGAGATCTGCTGCGCGGACACCTGGTGCACGTGAACGTGATTCCGTTGAACCCGACCCCGGGTAGCAAGTGGACGGCCTCGGACCCCGCGCAGGAGCGCTCCTTCGTTGAGCGGCTGGCGGCCAAGGGGGTTGCTGTCACGATCCGCGACACGAGGGGTCGGGAGATCGACGGGGCGTGCGGACAGCTGGCAGCCACCACGAACTAGTTGTCGAGGAGGACCAAACCGTGCGTGACCTCGTGATTCTGGGCAGCACCGGAAGCATCGGAACCCAAGCACTTGACGTGGTCGCGCGCAATCCCGGCGCCTTCCGCGTGGTCGGGCTCGCCGCGGGCAGCGATGTCGGGTTGCTGCGCGAGCAGGCCCAGCGGTTCGGCGTGGCGCACGTGGCCATCGCGGACCCGCGCGCCGACATGTCGGGCTTCACGGCCAGCGTCCACCAGGGGCCGGATGCCGCCACCGAGATCGCCGGTCTGGGCGTGCACACCGTTCTCAATGGCATCACCGGCGCGGTCGGACTGCGACCCACCCTCGCGGCGTTACAGGCTGGCAGCACCCTGGCCCTGGCGAACAAGGAATCCTTGATCATCGGTGGGGAGGTGGTCACCGCGGCGGCCGCCCCGGGGCAGATCGTGCCCGTGGACAGTGAGCACTCCGCGATCGCGCAATGCCTGCGAGCGGGGTCATCGCGGGAGGTCCGGCGACTGATCCTCACCGCCAGCGGGGGGCCGTTCCGCGGCCGTAGCCGGGCAGACCTCGAACAGGTCAGCGTCGAGCAGGCCTTGGCCCACCCCACCTGGGACATGGGTCCGGTGGTCACGATCAACTCCGCATCCCTGATGAACAAGGGCCTGGAACTCATCGAGGCGCACCTGCTTTTTGACATGCCGCTGGAGCGCATCACGGTGGTGGTGCATCCGCAGTCGATCGTGCACTCGATGGTCGAGTTCGTCGACGGAAGTACCATCGCGCAGGCGAGCCCACCGGACATGCGCCTGCCCATCGCCCTGGGGATCGGCTGGCCCGACCGGGTGCCCGACGCGGCGCCGGGCTG
>JAKOZM010000134.1 GCA_029779995.1 Actinomycetes bacterium | reverse complement strand
AGTACGGCTTGCGGTGAAGGCAGGCCCGCCTTGCCACTGACCCACAGGCCGGCGATCACGAAGGCCAGCGTTGCCAGAACGCCCCCGAGAACCGTCGGCAGGCGCTGGATCAGGCTGTCGTCGTTATCCGCCACGGTTGCCGGATCAGGCCAAGACCACGTTGGCGCCGTCGACCCGCACAGCGACCGGCGACAGCCCGGTCGTGGCTGGACCCTGGATCACCGCGCCATCTGTGATGGAGAACTGCGATCCGTGACACGGGCACAGGATCGTCTGTTCGGCGACCTCGTTGACCAGGCACTTCTGATGTGGGCACACGGCGCTGAGGCCCACGAAATCGCCGGCGGTCGGCTGCGTCACGACGACCTTCGTCTGTCCGGCATCGACGATCACTCCGCCATCGACCGGGACATCAGCCGTCGCGACCAGCACTTCGCCGGCCGCGGCGGGCGAAGGTGCGGCCGGAGCGTCGCCCGTCGGGTCGCTGCTACTCCCGGAATCACCGCTCGAGCACCCGGTGAGCGCCACACCAGCGGCTCCAAGGGCGCCTACAGCCATCACTTTCCTGCGCGTGACATCGGTCATTGGTCACTCCCATCGATCTGCTGACAGCCTAAGCGCATGCACAGATCACGACCGGCCAACACACCGGATCAGGGGATGAGCGGGGCCAGGAACCGCCCCGTGTGACTGGCCTCGACCGCCACGACCTCCTCCGGAGTCCCTTGCGCGACGATCAAACCACCGCCGCTACCACCTTCGGGACCGAGATCGATGATCCAGTCCACCGTCTTGATGACATCGAGGTTGTGCTCGATGACCACCACTGTGTTTCCCTTATCCACCAGCGAGTGCAGCACGCCGAGCAGGCGTCGCACATCCTCGAAGTGCAGCCCCGTGGTGGGTTCGTCCAGGACGTACACCGTGCGACCCGTTGACCGGCGCTGAAGTTCACTGGCCAACTTGACCCGCTGCGCCTCCCCGCCGGACAGCGTGGGAGCCGGTTGACCGAGACGCACGTAGCCAAGACCCACGTCCACGAGCGTGTTCAGATGCCGGGCGATGGCCGGGATCGCGGCGAAGAACTCCGCGGCCTCCTCGATCGGCATGTCCAGGACCTCGGCGATCGTCTTGGCCTTGTAGTGCACCTCCAGCGTCTCGCGGTTGTACCGCGCTCCGTGACACTCACCGCACGGCACGTAGACATCGGGCAGGAAGTTCATCTCGATGCGCAGGGTGCCATCCCCCGAGCACGCCTCACACCGGCCGCCCTTGACGTTGAACGAGAAGCGCCCGGGGGTGTATCCACGGATCTTCGCCTCCTCGGTCTCGGCGAAGAGGCGGCGGATGTGGTCGAAGACGCCCGTGTAGGTCGCCGGATTCGAGCGGGGGGTACGCCCGATCGGGCCCTGGTCAACATGAACGACCTTGTCCAACTGTTCCACGCCCGTGACCGCACGATGCCTGCCGGGCACTCTGCGCGCCGAGTGCAGTTCACGGGCCAGCACTGTGTAGAGGACATCGTTGACCAGAGTGGACTTCCCGGAGCCAGAAACGCCGGTGACGGCCACCAGCACCCCGAGCGGGAAGTCCACCGTGACGTCCTGCAGATTGTGTTCGCGAGCGTTGTGCACTGTGAGGACACGGTCGGGATCGATGGGTCTGCGAACGGGGGGCACCTCGATGGAACGCCGGCCGGCCAGGTA
>JAKOZM010000132.1 GCA_029779995.1 Actinomycetes bacterium | reverse complement strand
GACTCTGCGCTACTACCGCAACGCCCTGGCTGATGCCGGCGTAACGGTCAAACTGGGGGCGCCCGCGACAGTCGAGGATCTGGTGGACTTCGACGAAGTGATCCTGGCCACGGGGGTGCTGCCACGCATCCCTGATGTCCCGGGTGTTGAGCACGCCAAGGTCGTCACCTACCTCGACGTGCTGCGTGATCACGCAGAGGTGGGACAGACCGTCGCCATCATGGGGGCCGGTGGCATCGGTTTCGACGTCGCTGAGTACCTCACACAGACCGATGTGAGCGCGACGCTGGAACCAGACGTGTTCTTCGCCGAGTGGGGCATCGACCGCTCTCATACCGCCCGGGGCGGCGTCATCCCTGCTGCCCACCGGCCGCCCGCCCGGCAGGTGGCCCTGCTGCAGCGCAAGGAGACCAAGGTCGGTCAGGGGCTGGGCAAGACGACAGGCTGGATTCACCGCACGGAACTGAAGAACCGCGGCGTACGGATGGTCTCCGGCGTCGTGTACGAGCGGATCGATGACGCCGGCCTGCATGTGGTGATCGACGAGCAGCCCCAGGTGTTGGAGGTCGACACGATCGTCCTGTGCACCGGCCAGGAGCCGCAGCGCGAGCTGCTCGCAGGACTACAGGAGGCCGGCGTGACCGTGCAGGTCATCGGGGGCGCCGACGTGGCGGCAGAACTCGACGCCAAACGCGCGATCAAGCAGGGGACCGAGGTGGCCGCGGCGTTGTAGCGACAACCACGCGGTTGCGCCCCTCGGACTTCGCCTGGTAGAGCGCATCGTCAGAAGCCCGCAGCAGGGTGTCGAGGCTAAGGTCGGTCCCGCCTGCGACTCCGATGCTCACCGTCACCTCCCCCACGCATCCACGGCAGCCCGGATGGCCTCCGCCCGCATCTCTGCCACGTGCAAGGGGCAGCGCACCATGACCACGAACTCCTCGCCGCCCCACCGAGCAAAGACATCTCCGGGAGACAGTGCCGCCCGCAGGCGCTTGCTGAATCCGACGAGAGCCTCATCCCCGGCCCGATGACCCCGCGCATCATTGATCCGCTTGAAGTGGTCTAGGTCGATCATGAGCAGGGCCACCGGCTCATCGCCCTCCAGCAACGCGGCCATCAGCTCTTCGCCGTGCCGACGGTTGTAGGCACCCGTCAACGAGTCGGTCACCGCCAGCTTGGCCAGATCGGCCTCCCACTGCTTGCGTTCACTCACGTCCCGCGTCACACCCAGGATCTGCACCACCCGACCGTCCCGATCAACGTGCGGGATGACCTGCAATTCGCCCACCATGATGCTGCCGTCTTTGCGGTAGTACTCCTGCTCGCCGCGAAAAGTGGGCAACTCCTCGCCGGCAGCGATCGCCGTGAAGAGGGCCTGGTAGTAGGCGAGCACCCGCTCGCGCGATCCGGGCGGGTGGATCTGTTCCAGAGTCTGCACAGCGGCTTCGTCGGGGGTGATGCCGCGTACCCGTTCAACCGAAGGACTGACATACGTGATGGTGCCGTCGAGAGCCATGGTCCAGATGACGTCCCATGCATTCTCCACCAGCAGCCGGTGCCGCTCCTCGGAGTCCCGCAAGGCACCCTCGGTCTCGCGCAGGGCGCTGATATCGCGGGCTACACCTTCGACCGCGACGCTCCCGTCCTCGCGTGTGAGGCACAGCGCCGTCACCTGGCTCCACCGCAACTCGCCGAGGTGTTCCCAGGTCACCTCGACGGACCTTTGGTCCCCCGGTTGCATCGTGAGCAATGCCTGATCGTCCACGGCTGCGAGGAGCCCCAGGTCATTGATCAGTGACTGCGCACTGTGCCCCACTTGGTCAGCGACGTTCGCACTAATGAACTCAAGACAGACGTCGGGTCGGATCCGGCAGATGAAGAACACGTCGCCGGACGCCTCAGCGCGTTCGCGGAACCACGCGTCTTCGGGTACCTGACCCATCGGGTACCTCCCGTCCCGATCCGAGGGTACACACGCTCCCGAGACGATGGCGCGGTGCTGGACAGCCCTACGCCCGCAGCATCCCCGCGGTTCGGGCCCCGACGAACCCCCATAGACACAACAGGACCATCGTCGCCAGTGCACCCAAAACCTCCAGCACCCCCACCTGTGTGTACAGCCCGAGGTTGGCCAGGCTCAGCGTCATCGCGGCCACGGGGAACACGAAACCCCACCAGCTGGGATTGGCACTGGGCAGGGCCCGTCGCAGTTCGATCCAGGCGAAGCCCGCCCACCACAAACCGAACCCCAATCCCATGGCCGACACGATCAGGCCGGCTGTGATCGAGGCACCTGGCACCCCAGCCTCCTGGGCCGCTCGTAGCAGCTGAAGCAGCGACATGCCGAGCACCCCTGCGGGCGCCAGGGGAATCCACATCGAGGGGGCCATCTGGGCGGGGAGCGGAGGGCGCAACGCCAAGCGGGCGATCAGCAGCGTGAGCATGGCCAGGAACAGCACCGCACCGATGCCGTAGAACGCGAACCCCACAACCGTGAGCAGTTGCGCCGCCTGCGGAAACCGGACGATGATCGGGGCCAGGGCCAGCGGGACCAGCAGATTCATGACCGGTGGGATCAACCAACCACCGTTGACGGCAACCAACTCGTTGGCGCCGCGCAACAGGCCTGCAGACCACATCAGGCCCAACCACAGCGCAACCAGGGCGCCCACACTCACCAGGACGATGTCCACCCAGACACCGATCGGCGCCCAGCCCACCCTGCCCCAGGCCGCGGCTAACACCAGCAGACCGGCCGGCAAGGTCGCGAGCATCGCCCCATGCGCTGAGTCACCGATCTCGCGCACCAAGGCGGCCCGGTCGCGCAGCCTACCCAGATACCGCGGGAGGAGGACTACAGCGAGAACCGAAGCCAGTACCAGGAAGATATGGGCCATCCAGCGCAGCCAGCTCGCCTGCCAGGTGACTGCTTGGACGCTGATCGCCAGAGCCGTGGCGCCGGTGCCCATCACGGCTCCGTACCAGCCTGGATTCCTATTCACCCGTCACCGCCCCTTCATATACCCCCAGGGAGTATGCTACCAACGGGTCGAGGGATCGGAGTCGTCATGGCCAGGACAGTCATCATGGGTGCCGGGATCGCGGGACATACCGCAGCATTGCATTTGCGGCGCATGCTGCCCAAGGAGCATGAGGTGGTGGTCATCGCCCCGAACTCCAAGTGGAACTGGATTCCTTCCAACATCTGGGTCGGGGTCGGCCAGATGAGCACCAAGCAGGTCACCTTTCCCCTGGCGCCGATCTACAAACGCAAAGGGATCGAGTTCCGGCAGGCCTTGGCGATCGAGGTCCACGGCGAGGGCAGTGCCGACTTCGCAAGCCCGCACGTGACGGTGCAGTACACAGACGAGGCCCGGGCGGGCAAGACCGGCCGGATCGCCTACGACTACCTCATCAACGCCACCGGCCCCAAACTCAATTTCGGTGCTACCCCCGGTCTTGGCCCAGACGGGAACAGTTGGTCGGTGTGCACGGCCGGCCACGCCGAGCAGACTGCGCTGGCCTTCGAGGAGGCGATCGCGAAACTCAAGGCCGGACAACCGCAGACGTTCCTGATCGGCATGGGACATGGCACCTGCACATGCCAGGGCGCTGCCTTCGAGTACACCTTCAACGTCGAGCACGAGCTGGTCAAGCAGGGAGTGCGGGACCTCGCGGAGGTCATCTACATCACCAACGAGGCCAGCCTGGGCGACTTCGGCATGGATGGGATGAACTTCGGTACCAAGGATGGCATCGTCCCGAGCCAGATGTTCACGGAGTCGCTGTTCGAACAGCGCGGGGTGAAGGCCATCCTGTCCGCACATGTCGAGCGGGTGGAACCCGGTGTCGCGCACTACGAATTGCTCGACGGCACGAAGGGCGAGCAGCGCTTCGACTTCGCGATGCTGCTCCCGCCGTTCCGGGGCGTAGATCTCAAAGCGTTCGACGCGCAGGGCAACGACATCAGCGACCAGTTGTTCGCGCCCAGCGGCTTCATGAAGGTCGATGCCGACTACACCCCCAAGCCGTACGAGCAGTGGCAGGCCAGTGACTGGCCCAGCACCTACCAGTCTGTGAAGTACGACAATGTCTGGGCCGCGGGTATCGCGTTCGCCCCGCCACACCAGATGTCCAAACCCCGCCAGACACCAAACGGCACGATGATCGCCCCCGCACCGCCCCGCACGGGGATGCCTTCGGGTGTCATCGGGCGCGCAGTCGCCCAGACCATCGCCGAGCGCATCAAACATGGTGACACCGCCAGGGTGCACACCGCGTCGATGGCCGACATGGGGGCCGCGTGCATCGCCTCGGCCGGCACCGGGTGGCGCGACGGACAGGCCGCGGCCATGACCGTGTTCCCGATCATCCCGGACCCAGACAAGTACGGCGAGCAGGGCCGCGACGTCAAGGAGACCTACGGCGAGATCGGTCTCTCTGCCCACTGGATGAAGGTCATGCTGCACTACCTGTTCATCTACAAGGCCAAGGCCCGGCCCTTCTGGTACCTGATTCCCGAGTGAGGTGTGACATGACCACAACATTCCCGCAAGCTCCCCAGCCGTCGGCCAAGGAACTCAAGGCCCGCACCAACGTGGTCCGGCAGGCTTGGCGTTTCGCGATCCTCAACACCAAGATGATCCTGATGGTGTCCAAGGGCCATCACTAGACCGCTCGACCTCAAACAGTTCGGACTTTGGCTCGCCCTACTTCGACGCGCACCTCAGGTGCGCTGAGAACGGCGCGCGACAACTAACTTCACCCAACCGATCGGCAACACCGATTTCGTTAACCCGAACGCTACCTTTCGTTTCGGATTCGTTGATCTCGAAAGGGTAACGTTTTTCATCGGAAGGGGTGGACCCTATGACTGTGCGAGATCTTTCGATAGGCCACGAGGCTGCCGCTGACTTCTCGAACCTGCTTGCTGAGGCTGCTCTCGTTCTTTCTGAAATGGCATCTGCCGAGCCCGATGAGCGGGCCGAGGAGTACGCCACCCTGCAGGAGATCCACTCCGAGGGCGCCGAGTTCGTGGGATTGCCTGGGCTGCCGGCCGCGCTTCGAGGTCTGTTCGAAGCGATGCTCGCCCTCGGCGCTCGCATCGCCTCCTCACCCAAGGCCCTGCCCGAAGCCACCCTCGCGCAGGTGCACGTCGTGGAGAGCATGGCTCGATCCATCTCTGCCGCCCTTGATGACACCGGGCCTGCAAGTGGGCACATCGACGCCATCAACCGCAGCGTTGCCGCCCTCACGATGGCTACGCCCCACTCGCGGAGTCTGACGGAATCCACGCTGGCAGCGCGCGTTGCGCTCGACCAGTTCGTCAAAGGCTGGACCAGCTAGATTTCAGCCGAAGACCGACTGCCGGATCTCTTCGTAACGCGCGGCGATGTGCGGTGCCGGTGGGGCTTCAAAGACCTGCGCGTCGGTCGCCGTCCACTGCGGCAACTCCCCGGTTAGCGCCCACACGGCTTGTCGGGCAGCCCCCAACGCCACATACTCCCCGGGCCGCGGCACGGTGACAGGCACCCCGAAGACCGCCGAGGCGAGCGTCGCCACCGCCGGGGATTGTGCGCCGCCACCGATCAGCACGACCCGCTGACATCCCACGCCGGCCTCACGCAGTGCCTGCAGTCCGGCTCCCAGACCACACAACATCCCCTCCATCGCAGCTCTCGCGAAATACGCCGGGGTGGAATTCGCACGGGTCAGCCCATGCAATGATCCCGTGGCGTCCGGCAGGTTGGGCGTGCGTTCCCCGTCAAGGTATGGCACCAACACCAACCCGCCCGCATCCGGCACGGACATGGCCAGGTCGTCCAAGCGTTCGTACCCCACGCCCAATACCAATGCCGCGGCATCGAGCACCCGGGAGGCATTCATCGTGCACACCAACGGCAAGTAACCACCACGGGCGTCAGCGAAACCCGCGATGATGCCCGTCGCGTCCGCGGTCGGCACATCGCCGGATGCGAAGACGGTACCCGAGGTGCCGATGGACACGACAACGTCTCCTGGAAGGGCCCCGACTCCCAGCGCGGCGGCCATGTTGTCCCCCGTGCCCGCACCGAGCACCACCCCCGCGTGAGTGCCGGGGCTGTCTGCAGGCGCCAACACGGCGGGCACCGCGACCTCGTGCCCGATGACGGCAGTGAGCAGATCCGTCAGGTACTCCCCGCGCGTCGCGCAGAAGTAGCCAGTCCCACTGGCGTCCCCCCGGTCCGTCGTCGGC
>JAKOZM010000109.1 GCA_029779995.1 Actinomycetes bacterium | reverse complement strand
CAGTGTCTTCCTGCACGGCAGTTGGTTGCACCTGCTGTTCAACATGTACGTGCTGTTCGTTCTCGGTCCGCCTTTGGAGCGTCTGTTGGGGCATGTGCGGTTCCTGGCGCTCTACCTCATCGCGGGACTGGGCGGGGCGGTGGCCTCTTTCGGTTTTTCGGGAATCAACACCGTCTCGGTGGGGGCCAGTGGTGCGATCTTTGGGCTGATGGGCGCCCTGGTCGTCGCCGGTCGGCATATGAAGGCGGACATCACGCAGGTCCTGGTGTTGATCGGGATCAACGTGGTGATCGGGTTCGTTGCCCCGGGGATCGACTGGCGGGCACACTTCGGCGGCCTCGTGGTGGGTGCTGCGGTGGCGTTCGTGTTCTCGAAGGCACCACGGGGCAAGAACCAGACCCTGGTGCAGGTCGCCGGCTGTCTGGCGATCGTGCTGGTGCTGGCTGGGCTTGCGCTTTTTCGGGCGCAGCAGATTCAGGCGCTGATCCCGGTCGGGTGAGGGCGGGGTAGGCAAAGAAGTTACCCGCCAGTAACATGTGCCCATGACTCGTGATGCTGTGATCTGTGCCGCCGTCCGTACCCCCGTTGGAGTGGGCAAGCCCGAGAAGGGAGCCCTGTCGGGGATCCACGCCGTGGATCTGTCCGCGCTGGCCCTGCAAGGGCTCGTTGACAAGGCGGGGATCGATCCTGCCCTGATCGATGACGTGATCTGGGGTTGCGTGTCCCAGGTGGGGGAGCAAGGCTTCAACATCGGCCGCAACGCTGCTCTTGCAGCTGGCTTCCCCGAGACCGTCCCGGGCACCACCGTCGACCGGCAGTGTGGCTCCAGCCAGCAGGCCCTGCACTTCGCGGCTGCTGGCGTCATGGCCGGCCACTACGACGTGGTGGTCGCCGGCGGGGTGGAGTCGATGTCGCGTATCCCCATGTTCAGCAATGGCAAGGGCGGCGACGGGCCGTTCGGGCCGATGATGGTCAATCGTTACGACGGCAAATTGGTCAATCAAGGGGTGTCGGCGGAGATGATCGCCGAACGCTGGGGGTTGACTAGGCAGTACCTCGATGAGATGGCCGTGGAGTCGCATGAACGCGCGGCACGTGCGACGGCTGAGGGGCTGTTCGGCGAGGAGATCGTCACGATCGATGGCGTGAGTGCCGACCAGGGGATTCGACCAGGCTCCAGCGTGGAGAAGTTGGCCAAGTTGCCGACTCCCTTTGTGGAGGACGGCGTGGTGACTGCTGGCAACGCCTCTCAGATCTCCGATGGCTCGGCCGCCCTCTTGGTGACCACCAGCGAGAAGGCGGCGGAACTGGGCCTGACCCCGATCGTGCGCTTCCACACCGGTGTGATGGCCGGCGTCGACCCGATCATCATGCTCACAGGCCCGATCCCGGCCACCGCCAAGGCCCTGCAGCGATCCGGGCTGCGTCTTGGTGAGATCGGGGCGGTGGAGATCAATGAGGCCTTCGCCTCTGTGGTGGGTGCCTGGTTTGCCGAGACGGGTGCTGACCCGAAGATCACCAACCCGAACGGCGGAGCGATCGCGTTGGGTCACCCGCTGGGAGCCTCGGGGGCACGGTTGATGACCACCTTGATCCACCAGATGCAGCGCAATGGCATCCGCTACGGCCTGCAGACGATGTGTGAGGGCGGCGGCATGGCCAATGCGACCATCGTTGAGCTGGTCTAGCGAGCCTCGCCTGGAAAACTCCGCACGAAGGTAGGTTCGGTGCGGAGTCTTCCAGATCATTTGGCCCCCTAATCGGGGCAAACCCGGCAGTTGATCAGGACTTCGCCGCATATCGATGAGTGTGATCTTGATTCGTGCGGAGTTTTCCAGACGGTGACCCATATCCACAGATTCTGGCGACTCAATTCGGGCGCCCACGCGGGCCGCAAGAGTGATTCGTGTGAATCTGCTTGACCTCTTTGGACGACTGCCTTTCACTCGTCGGGAAGCCATGGATGCAGGGCTGTCCAGATACCAGTGGGAACTCGCTCTGAGCCAGGCACTGCTGCACAAGGTGAGAGCGGGGGTGTACCTCGCCGTACTCGATGCAGATCCGCGCGTCAGGCACTGCCAGATGGCCGCCGCTGCGATGAAGGCCCGCAGCAATTACATGGCTTGCTCCGGCTCGGCTCTGGCCCTCTTGGGTCTCCCTAATCCCTACTTCAGAAGTTGGTCGCAGGTGCCCGTGTCGATGGCCGCTCCCAAGTCGGACCTGCGCGCGAACATTCGCCGGTCCCCTGGCTGGGCTCCGATAGATACTGCCTGGGGTCCCTGTACCAGTGGGATCGATACGGCGATCACGATCGCTGCGGAGCTACCACTTCCGCAGGCGCTCATGGTGACCGACGCAATCGCTCGTCTCATGGCTGGGGTGACCCCGGGCCAGCAGATCACGAACGCCAAGCGCATCGAAGTGGCCAGCCAAGCATGCCGGACCGAGATTCGTCGCCGGCTGACCAAGTACAGCGACCTACCGGCGTTGACTCTGGCGAACCCAGCCGCCGAAGCCCCTTCGGAATCGTTCTATCGCGGCCACATGATTCTGCAGGGTTATGAGGACCCAGCGTGTGGAGTTCCCATGCGCGGTGCGTCGGGAAACCTCTACTTCCTGGACCTGATGCTGCCGGGCCTGGCCGTGGAGGTGGACGGCAGGGCCAAGTACCTGGATCTCGGCGTGCTCACCGCGGAGAAGAGGCGCGAAGACGACTTACGCACGACCGGTCTCGATTTCCTCCGGTCATGGGTGGAGGACCTCTATGAGGATCCGGTGTCGCAGATGGCGGAACTGACGCGCAAAGTCCGGACTTATCCACAGGCTTATCCCCACCTGAGGATAACTACAGCAGTGTGATTACTTCCACTTGGTGGACACGACGAATCCGGCTGCGATAAGGGTGAAGCCACCCACGAGATTCCAGAAGCCAAGCGTGGACAAGAACGGCGCGTCCGGGGCGATATACCAGGCACACACCCAGAGCAGCCCGAGGACGAACAAGGTCACCATCAAGGGCGCTACCCATCCCGGACTCCCGATCCGCACGGGCTTGCGCTTGTCGACGATATCGTCCTGCTTGCGAGATCGGAATCCAGCCACGTCCATGATTCTAACCGGCTTTACTGTGGAGGCATGACTGTGCGCTGGTGGTCGGTTCTGGGGGCGATCGCGTTCGGTGCGGTCGGCTTCATCTTCGCCGCCAGCGCGAACACAGCTGCTGGTACCGATCTGCGCAGCGATACCGAGGCCATCAAGGACGTCGTGGCAGAGCGGGCGGCCCTCGTGGATCAACGTCAGAACCGCGTCACGCAGTTGCAGAGTCAGGTCGCGGAGCTGACACGGGAGCAGGAGGGCACCCAGGCCGCCCGCACCCAGGGGACCGTGGACCGTCTGTCTGAGCCGGTTGGTTTGGTGCCTTTGACGGGTCCTGCGGTGACGGTCAGCCTTACCGATGCCCCAAAGGAAGGCAACGAAGAGGCCAACCCCGACGATCTCGTGGTCCATCAGCAGGACCTGCAAGCGGTGATCAACGCGATGTGGCGGGGGGGCGCCCAAGGTATTCAGGTGATGGACCAGCGTTTGATCAACACCAGCGCCGTGCGGTGTGTGGGGAACACCCTGATCCTGCAGGGCCGGGTGTACTCGCCACCTTTCGTCATCACCGGTATCGGGGATCAGGCCAGCATCGAGCGGGAACTCGAGACCGACGACTACCTCCTGGGCTACCAGGCTGCCGTCGACTTCTTCGGCCTCGGCTGGGAACAGACCCGAGAGCCCGCAGTGACCATCCCCGCCTTCGATGGTCCCCTGAACATCAGCAAGGCCACCCCGCTGACCAAGGAGAATCGCTCATGACGGTGCTGGTCATCGACAACTACGACAGTTTCGTCTACAACCTCGTGCAGTACCTTGGGGAGTTGCGAGTCGAATGCACAGTGGTGCGCAACGACGAGATCTCGCTGGCAGATGTGCAGGGTTACCAGGGCGTCCTGCTGTCGCCCGGACCGGGAACCCCGGACCAAGCCGGGATCTGCATGGACGTGATCCGCCGCTACGCCGGGGAGGTGCCGATTTTCGGGGTCTGCCTCGGGCACCAGGCGATGGCCGAGGTCTACGGTGCCACGGTCAGCCGGGCGCCCGAACTGCTGCACGGCAAGACCTCACTGGTCACCCACGACGGTCGCGGCGTTTTCGACGGCCTGCCCAATCCGATGACCGCGACCCGGTACCACTCGCTGGCGGTCGAACCGCAGACCGTCCCGGATGTGCTGGAGGTGTCGGCACGCACGGAGTCTGGGGTGATCATGGGAATCCGGCATCGGGAACTGGCCGTCGAGGGAGTGCAGTTCCACCCCGAATCCGTCCTCACCGAGGGTGGCCATCGCATGCTGGCCAACTGGCTGGTCGCGTGTGGTGATGCCGATGCCGTTCGTCGCTCCGAAGGCCTGTCCCCCGTCGTCGGTTAAGGCGAAGCGGTCGGCTCGTCCGGCGTCGTGGGCTCCGGCGTCGGAGTCGGCGTGGGCGTCGGAGTCGGGGTGGGACCAGTGGACACCGTGATGGTGACTGTCGTGCCCTTGCGCACCTGGGTACCGCCGACCGGCTCCTGCGAAATCACAGTGCCCGCCGCCTGATCCGACGAGGCCGTCACCACGGACACATCCATCCCCGCCCGGGACAAGGCGCTGGTCGCGGCGGATTGCGTGAAGCCGACGACACTGGGCACCTCGACCACCCCGGTGGACATCTCTATGTTCACCTTGGTCCCGACGTCGACCGTGGAGAAGGCGTCCGGGTTCTGATTCAGGACGTAGCCTTCGGGCTGTTCGGATTGGACCTGCTTGACGTTGCCCAGGTCAAGTTTGGCGTCGCGCAGCGCGGTTCGGACCGCATCGAGCCCGGTCAGACCCTCCAGCGGCGGCACCTGGGTCTGCTGCTTGCCCGCGGAAACCACGACAGTCACTGCCTCGCCCTCAGCGAGTTGGGTGTCGGCCTCGGGATCTTGGGACAGAACCGTGTCCTCCGGTTCATCGGACGTCTGCGGCGTCTGCGCACCGAGTTTGAGACCCTGGGCCTCCAGGGCCCGCTGCGCCCGGTCCACGCTCATGCCCACGACATCAGGCACCGTCACCCGCTGGCCCGTGCCGCCGCTGAACAGGCTGCGGCCGATGAACAGGGCGGCGGCGGCCACGGCCAGTACGAGTACTGTCACGCCGAGCCAGGCCCACGGGCTGCGCTTGGAGGTTGCCGGCGCTGCTGCCGGACCCCCGACCGGCGCCATGCTGGCGGTGGTGGCCGCAGCGGCCGGAACAGTCGCCCGGATGGACGGTATCGTCCCGGTGACGGGCAGGCCTTGCAGCGCGCGATCCACGTCGGCCTTGAACTCATTCGCCGTCTGGTAACGGTCCTGCGGATTCTTGGCCAAGGACTTCAGGACCAAGGCGTCGAGGGCTGGCGGGACCGCCGGATCCACCTGCGATGGGGGCACAGGTGCCTCGGAGACATGCTGGTACGCCACGGACACGGCGTTCTCACCCTGAAACGGCGGCTTGCCAGTCAGTAGTTCATAGAGCAGGCAGCCGGCTGAGTACAAGTCGGAGCGAGCGTCGACGACCTCGCCACGTGCCTGCTCGGGAGACAGGTACTGCGCAGTGCCCATCACAGCATTGGCCTGCGTCATGGTGGCCTGCGAGTCGGCGACGGCACGGGCGATGCCGAAGTCCATCACCTTCACATCACCGTTGCGGGTGAGCATGACGTTGCCGGGCTTGATATCGCGGTGAATGATCCCATGAGCGTGGGAATAGTCCAACGCGCTCAGGACGCCGTCCATGATCTCCAAGGCACGTTCGGGCAGTAGGCGCCGGCCGCTGCTCATCAATTCGCGCAGCGTATGGCCGTCCACGTACTCCATGACGATGTAGGGCACCATGACGTGCTCACCCTGGCCGTCGAGGACGTCCTCACCGGTGTCATACACGGCCACGATGTTGGGGTCGTTCAGCGAGGCAGCACTTTGCGCCTCCCGCCGGAACCGGGTTTGGAAAGAGGGGTCGCGGGCCAGGTCGGGGCGCAGCACCTTCACGGCGACCTTGCGGTTGAGCCGCAGGTCCTGGCCCTCGAACACCTCGGCCATACCGCCGCGGCCGAGGGTGTCCCCGAGTTCGTATCGGTCGCCGAGCCGGCGCTGGGTGGTCACAGGTTCCTCCTGCATGCCGCAGTCATCGTTGGAGTACCGCCTCGATCACCGAGCGCGCGATCGGCGCCGCGACGGCGTTACCGCTGACCTCTGCCAGGCCCGAGTTCTCGACCGCAACCGCGACTGCTACTTCTGGATCCTCAGCCGGGGCGGTGGCCACGAACCAGGCGATGTTCGGGCGGCCGGCGCCCGTTTCGGCAGTACCCGTCTTTCCGCCCACACTGACCCCGGGGATCCGCGCGTTGGATCCCGTACCTGAGTCGACCACCTGCACCATCATCCCCATCAGTTTGGCGGCATTCGCCTCACTCATGGCGCGTTGAAACTGTCGTGGCTGCGTCTGGGACAAGACGGTGAGGTCCGGAGCAAGCACCTGATTGACCAGGTACGGGTACATCGTCATGCCCTTGTTGGAGATGCTGGCGGTCACCTGCGCCATCTGCAGACTGGTGGCTGCCACGTCGAACTGCCCAATGGCGCTCATCGCGGTCTGGGCGGGGTCCGGGTCTTGCGGGAACCGGGAGGTCGCTGCCGTCATGGGCACATCGAAACTGGTCCCAAAGCCGAACTTCTCGGATTGGGCGCGCAGGACATCGTCTCCGAGTTCGTTGCCCAAGTAGGCGAAGGCACTGTTGCACGAGATGGCCAGGGCATTGGCCAGCGTCGTCCGGTCATTGGCACCACACGGCGCCCCGGACCAGTTGTTGAGCTGGCGGGTGGACCCCGGGAGCTGGTACGCCGCCGGCCCAGGCAGGACCGAGTCCGGCTCGTAGCCGTTCTCCAGTGCGGCGGCCGATGTGACCAGTTTGAAGGTGGAGCCGGGCGGGATGGTCTGCACCAAAGGCCGGTTCAGCAAGGGTTTGTCGGAGTTGGCCTCGAGCGCCTCGTAGTAGTCCTGCTGAGCCGCGGTATCGTGGGTGGCGAGACCGTTGGGGTCGAAGCTGGGGGACTGCACGAGGGCGAGTATGGCGCCGGTCTTCGGGTCGATCGCCGTGACCGAACCCACCTGGGTACCCAGTCCGGTGGCAGCGGCCTTCTGGGCGCTGGCCAGGATCGTGGTCTGCACAGCACCGCCCTCGGGAACCCGGCCGGCGATGAGCTGCTGGATGCGATCGACGAACAGCCGGGAATCATTGCCGGACAGGATCTCGTTCTCCGTGCGCTCCAAGCCGGTGGATCCATAGAGCGAGGAGTAGAAGCCGGTCACTGGCGCGTACAGCACCCCGTCGGGGTACGTGCGCAAGAATTTGAACGTCTGCTTCGGGGTCGGGACTGAGCGGGCAACGGGTTTGGTTCCGACCAGGATCGGCCCCCGCTCCCGCTCATACTCAGCAAGCACCGTTCGCTGATTGCCGGGCTGGGCATTGATCCGTGGCGCCAGGATGAACTGCTGGAAGGTGAGGTTGATGCCCAGGGCCATGGCGAGCAGTCCGAACACCAGCCCGAGCCGGCGGATGGCGCGAATCATCGGTCGATCCCCACCCGGATCATCTGCGTCATGGCCTCGTCGGCGCTCTGCGCGATAACCGCCGGGCGCCGGTTGCGGTCACTGATCCGCAGCAGCAGGGCGATCATCACCCAGTTGATGACCAGCGCCGACCCGCCGTAGGACAGGAAGGGTGTGGTCAGACCGGTCAACGGGATCAGGCGGGTGACGCCGCCGACGGTGACGAACACCTGCAGGGCGAACACGCTGGACAGGCCCACGGCCAGTAGTGTGCCGAAGGGATCCCGGCAGGCAAGACCCGTGCGAAGCCCGCGTTCCACCAGGATCGCGAACAGCATGAGCAGCGCGAGCATACCGGCCAGGCCGAGTTCCTCGCCCAACGCCGCGGAGATGAAGTCCGTCTTGGCGAACGGGATGAACTGTGGGTAACCCTCGCCGAGACCAGTCCCGAACAGCCCGCCGCTGGCCAGGCCGAAGAGGGCCTGTACGAGTTGGTAACCCTCGTCGTTGGCGTAGGTCCACGGATCCAGCCAGATCTTCACGCGCAGCTGAACGTGGCCGAAAGCCAGGTAACCGAGCACAGCAGCCAGCGCGAAGAGGGCGGCACCGATGATCAGCCAGCTGCGGCGCTGGGTGGCGACGTACAGCAGAATGACGAAGACCCCGAAGAACATCAGCGCCGTGCCGAGATCGCGCTGGAAGGCCAGGATGCTCAACGCGACCAGCCACGCGACAACCAGTGGGCCGAAGTCGCGGCCCCGCGGGATCCCCAGGCCGAGGATCTTGCGCCGTACCGTGGCCAATGCTTCTCGCTTACGCACCAGGTAGCCGGCGAAAAAGATGGTCAGAGCGATCTTGGCCAGTTCCGACGGCTGGAACGACAGCGGGCCCAGCCGGATCCACAGGCGGGCGCCATTGATCGTGGTGCCGATGATGGGCAGCAGCGGCAGCAGCAGCAGCACCACGCCGACCACCAGGAAGGTGAAGGTGTAGCGCTGCAGTTTACGGTGATCGGTGACGAAGAACAGCACGAGCGTGAACAGCGCCAGCGCGACGAGGACCCAGGTGGCCTGCGCCACGGCATCCGAGCTCGGCACCTTGTTGTCGTTGGCCTGTGCCCGCAGTTGGTCGGCGATGTCGAGGCGGTGGATCATGACCAGGCCGAGCAGGTTGATCATGGCCGCGACGGGGTACAGGACCGGATCCGCATGCGGGGCCAGGCGGCGGATCACCACGTGCCCGATGAGCAGGACCGCGGCACTGCCTACCAGCAATGTCACGTAGTTCACGGGCAGGGTGTCCAGGGTAGCCAGGTCCACTGTGGCGTACGCCACACAACCGATCAGCCAGGCGAAGACGAGCAGACCCAGCTCGGTGCGACGCGGATGACGGCTCACTGGGTTCCCCCTGACGTGGCCCCGGGGCACCCCTCAGTCCGCGGTTTGGTGCGGCAGGTAGCGGCCTGTTCGTCCAAGATGGCCACGATGCGGGTGGCGTCGTCGCGGCTGGAGGCGGCGATGGTGGCCGTTACCAACTCCTGTGCGTAGACCGGCAGCTGCACGGTGGGGATGGCGGTGGTCTCGACGACGGAGGACAGCGGCACTGATCCGACCGTCTGCGGGATGCCCTGGTAGACGCTGACGAAGCCGTTGTCGCTACCCACGTAGTACTGCCGGCCGACCCACAACCAGGCTCCGGCCAGTACCGCACCGAGGACGACGAGTGCGGTCACTATGGCCGGCCACCTGCGGCGCCTGCGACGCGTCGGGGTGGCTGGCGGTTCGGGGGTCGGGTCTGTCGCAACGCTGGGTTCCAGGTGGCTGTCCTGCGGGAAGTCCACACCGGGCAGCTGCGAGCGGGTGCGGGGCTCGGCGGCCGCGCCCACTACGACCGGGCGAGGGGCGGCCGGTGCCTCATCCACCTCCGCAACGTCCGCAACCACGCAGGTCACGTTGTCCGGGGCACCGCGCTCGATCGCCGCGTCGACGAGGGCCGTGACAGCTCCGGGTGGGTCGCTGCGAGCCAGTAGTTCGTGAATCTCGGGGTCTCGCAGGACACCGGACAGGCCGTCGGTGCACAACATGATGCGGTCGCCGGGGTGCACTTCGCGGATGCTGAGGTCGGGTTCGACGGTGTTCACTCCGTCGATGGCCCGGATCAGCAGGTTGCGGCGCCGGTGGGTCGCGGCCTCGTCCTCGGTGATCTGACCGGCGTCGACGAGCGTCTGTACGTAGGTATGGTCCTTGGTCAGTCGCAGCAACTGACCGTCGCGCAGCATGTAGGCGCGGCTGTCTCCGACATGGGCCAGCGACGCCCGGTCGCCCTGCCAGCAGACGGCCGTGACGGTGGTGCCCATGCCTTGGAAGTCGGGCCGCTCCGCGATGATGTGGCGCATCTCGAGCTGAGCCTCGTCCACGGCGTCGGCAAGTTGAGTCAGCACGTCGTCGCTGTCCGCGATGGGCAGCCCGGCGATGATTGCGGTCACCGTCGCGCTGGCCATCTCACCGGCGACGTGGCCGCCCATGCCGTCGGCAACGATCAGCAGGGTGTCCGAGGCATAGCCGGAATCCTCATTGCCGGATCGGACGAGCCCGACATCGCTGCGCGCGGCGTAGCGGAAGACCAAGGGCATCGGGCGCTACTTCCGCAGTTCCAGAACGGTCTGACCCACCCTCAAGGACTGACCCATCTGCAGCACCGTGGGGGACGTCAGCCGGGTCTTCCCGATCCAGGTGCCATTCGTCGAGCCGAGATCCTCCACCACCCATTGCCCCTCGTGCGGGAACAATCGAGCGTGACGCGCCGAGGCGTACTCGTCGTCGACCACGAGGGTCGAGTCCGGTGCCCGCCCGATGGTGATGGGCGCGGTACCCAATGGGATCACGGTGCCGGACAACTGCCCGGAGGTCACCACCAGGTTGTTGGCGCGCTTTCGAGAGGTACGTGGCTGCCGCTTCGGTTGGGCGGCCGGTTCGGGGCGCGGCCGGGGGGACAGGGCGCCAGCCGGTTCCGGCGGGGCATCCAGGTCGCGACGCAGGGCTCCGAGCGCGAACAGGACCAGCAACCACAGCGCGATCAGGATTCCCCACCGCAGCAGGGTCAGAACCAACTCACTCATCACATGCTCCGGAAGGTGAGATGGGTCGAGCCGATCGTGATGACGTTGCCGTCACGCAGGGGTTGCTCGGCGACGAGGGTGCCGTTGACGTAAGTGCCGTTAGTGGATCCGAGGTCCTTGATGACCACATCGTGACCACCCACCCGGATCTCGGCATGGTGGCGGCTAACCCCGGGATCGTCGAGTTTGATGTCGGCGTCCGCGCCGCGGCCGACCCGGGTGATCGCCCGCGTCAGCTGGAACGTGCCGATCGTGCCCTCGAGGCGCGGTGCCGAACCTGCCGGAATGCCGGCCGCGGGCGCGATGTCGTGATCGACTTTCGCTTCGCTGACGACCTCGACGGTGCCCGTCGACCTGGCCGGATCAGGTTGCATGGCGACCGTGACACTGCCAAGGAAGGAGTACTGCTGCTGCTGGGCATAATCCCTGATCATGACGGCGAACTCGCTCATCAGGGTGGCGTCGTAGACGGCCAGCCGGTCGTAGTCCTCCTGGCTGACGTGCACGGTGTAGACGTTGGGCACGACCGTGCGCGCGCGGGACACGACTGCGGCCCGCGCGTCCATCTCGTTCTGCAGGGCGGAGGCCACTTCGACCGGTTGCAACTCGGACTTGAAGGCCTTCGCGAAGGCGCCGTTCACCGCGCGGTCGACCCGCTGTTCGAAACGATCCAGTAAACCCACGCCTCACCTCCTGGTTCCACAGTAATCGGTAACAGGTTTTCAGTGTCGCCACGGCGCGGGTGAGGGGCACTGTGGC
>JAKOZM010000099.1 GCA_029779995.1 Actinomycetes bacterium | reverse complement strand
GGACCCCGCTCATCCGGCAGACACTCCACAATATCCCGGCGCTGCGCCCGCAAGATCTCCACATAACTGCCCGACTCAATCGCCTCAGCGAGAGTCATATCGGCCGGCTCATCCTCGGCAGAAACAGCGCGCACGTGCGACTTAGCCACCCACACCGCCACCCTCCGTTAATGACAACGGTTCACGAAAAAGAGAATAAATAGAAATCGAGACTGCCGCCGGGTCTATGTGGCCTCGTCGAGCGCGTGGCACGGACCCCCATACCCCACCCCGTCACCACGCGCGGCTGTGTGGCTGGCTGCGACGCCCTGAGGTGGCGCGGTTGCATCGCCTACATTCAGCGCCGCGGTAGCGGGTGCGGTCGTGGTCGTCGTGACCGAGATCCCAGTCGTCGCCGGGATTGATGGGAGTGCCGCAGCGCCAGCAGGTCACGCCGCCTTGGGCAATGCGGGCGGTCCATCGTTTGCGGAGTTGCTGGTGTTGGTATCCGTATCCGCGGGCGGTGGATGATCGTTTGCGGTTCACCACCGGTCGTCGTCCTCACACTCGGGGCACACCTGGTGTGGACAGCAGCCCCATCCGAGCTGGTTGTGCGCGGTGAGGCTGGCGATCCATGCGGCTCGTGCGTCGTCTTGGCGTGCGCGGCGACGTGCCATGAGCACGATGGGGATGCGCCAGTACCAGCGGAACAGGTTCACGCTCACCGCCTTCGGTGTCATCCATCACCAGTGCCGCGCAGCACGCACCTCGGCCGGGGTTGGCGTCGGCGTCGTGAGTGCGGCTTGACCGCATGAGCATTCGGACAACGGCGTGACGCGGCATTGGTGATGGATGACGAAGCCCGCCGTACCGGGGGATGGTCGGCGGGCTTTCGCTTGCGGTGGAATCAACACACGCGCTGCGCGCTAGCCTACCACGTGGGGTATGCCGATGCAGGTCAGCGCGTTTCGGTGCGTGTGTCCCGGTGTGCGGCGAGGACGTCACCGAATCGGTAGAGCTTGGTGCCGTCAACCGCGGTGGTCAGTGGCCGCACGTGCTTGCGCTCGATGAGCTTGCGCAACCTGTTCCGGGTGAGTCCGTACTCGCCGGCCGCCCCTGCTACTGCCTCGATCGTGGACAGCGTGACTCTCGCATCCTCAGCTTGGCCTCGCTCGGTGTGGCCGAGTGGTGCGTGCCCGGCGATGCCGAGTGCGCGCTCGATGGTGGTGACGATCCAGCACGCGTCGGTGAGCGCCTCATTCCCGGACTCGATGAGCTGGAGTGCGAACCGGTGGGTGTGGAGCCAGCGCACCACGTCGGCGGCCCGCTCGATGGGGATGCCGCGTTGCTCGCTGATGTCATGGGCGATGGCGACCAGGACCGCGTTGCACCGGTCGTAGAGGTCCTGCGCGTCGAGGTTGACCGGCGGGCGGGACTTGGGCGGGGTGCGGCGGCCCGATCCGTAACCGGCACGTCCGGTGATGGACTCGGCGAGTTCGGTCAAGAGGTCTGGGATCTTCGCGAGCTGCTGGTCGAAGAGATCAACCTCTGCCCGGCTCAGGTAGTTCACTGCGGACTCGGACGGCCGCCTCGGCCGCGAGACCGCCGGCCTCCAGCGCGATCGTATCCACGTGACGCGGCTGATCCGCGCCGGTCTTCTCCTCGCTGGTGCCTGGTCGGGTGACACTCCGGGCACCGCGCGCTCGTCGTGTCGCGCTCGTAGCTCGCTCCGCATGTCGAGCACACCGACGGGAGTAGTGATCTCGTCACGTCGTTCACTGTACCGGCCGCTCGTCCGGTATGTTGTCCACTCCTGCCCTTGAGATCCGGTCGGTTGCTGCGTCTGGAGTGAGGTAGCCCTAGTGGTAGAGCTACCTCAGTCGATGGATCTCTTGCCCCGTCGAACACGGTTCGGAGAGCGCCTATCGCTTTGGCATGGTCACGGGTATTACTCGCTCACCAGACGGCCGGCATACTCGCTGGACTCCCCCCGCTCTTATCGGGTGCGGGGTATCCCGGTGCGTAACAACGCAATTGGTAGCGGCGTCGGGCGTGCCTTCTAGGTAAGCGCCACGGGTCCAAGCGATCGAGTCTGGCACCACCAGACATGGCTCTGATGCCCCTATCGGACGACGCTGCCGGCGTCGTGCTGGCGAGTGGTTGTTGCCCTTAGGGCTCTCGCGACGGTCGTTGTCTCCCGGTGTGAGCGGTGAGATTATGGTCAGCTCCCGTCTACCCGGCGGTATCGCGACGGCGCATCTTGTCCCTGTGATCTAGTCGCTGATAGTACACGCTTCTTCGAGGTATGCGGCGCGTGCATGATCTCTGTCGTGCGTTGCCTTGACGAGCGCGTCAAGGTGCCGGCGTTCCAGCACGCCCAGCTCGTGAGCAGTTGCGGCGTGCTCTGCTATGGCTAGTAGGTGCTCAT
>JAKOZM010000094.1 GCA_029779995.1 Actinomycetes bacterium | reverse complement strand
CGCCGCAAGGAAGCAGGCATGGGTCTGACCTTAACGTCAGATGAGACGTGGCTCACGAGCCCTGCAGGCTTGGTCTGACGAGAGTGTCCAGGTACGGGATAGTTGTGCCATGTCGGCCTCGTACGGTGAGTTGATCGCCGCACTCGAATCGCTTCCTGCCAACCCACGGATCGTCGCCAGCGGCAACGGCGCCATTCCGTTCGAGTTGCTGCACATCGTCGATAACACCCTCCCTGCGTTCACCCTCAACATGCTCGCTGCGCATGCCGGCCTGCCGCTGCGCGAGGGCGTCACCCATGAGACGTCGTTCGTCGGCGCGGGGATGCGTAAGAGCCCGCACCTGTCTTACGTTCCGGCGCGCCTGTCGATGGTGCCGCTGCTGTTCTCACGGACCCTCCCGCCGGACGCGGTCATCGCGCACACGTCGTTGCCGCACAACGGCAAGATCTCGCTCGGCCTCGAAACGAACGTCGTTGTCGGGGCGATCGAGGCCTGCAAGGCCCGCGGCGGGAAGATCATCGCCCAGGCCAACAAGCAGATGCCCTACACGTTCGGCGACTCCGAGTACGACGTCGCCGACTTCGACATCATCTACGAGGTCGACCTGCCGGTCGCGAACTACCAGGGCCGCAAGACGGTGTCGGCCGACTCGAGCGACACGGAGATCATCGGTGCGTTGGCCGCCGATCGGATCAAGGACGGCTCGACCCTGCAGTTGGGCATCGGCGCCATCCCGGATGCGGTGCTGCCCGAGTTGGTCCACAAGAAGCGCCTGGGGATCTGGACCGAGATGTTCTCCGACGGCGTCCTGAGCCTCCTCGACGCCGGCGCGATGGACATGGATCGGCCGATCGTCGCGTCCTTCTCGGTGGGCAGCGCGGAGCTCTACGAGTGGATGCACCTGAACGAGCAGGTCGTCATGCGCCGCACCGAGACGACCAACAACCCGGCCAACATCGCGCTGCAGCCGCGGATGACATCGGTCAACACCGCGCTTCAGGTCGACCTCTTCGGCCAGGCCAACGCATCTCGCATCAAGGCACGCATCCACTCCGGCTTCGGCGGGCAGACCGACTTCATCGTCGGTGCCCTGCACTCGCCCGGTGGGCAGGCGATCATGGCGCTGCGTTCCTGGCACCCCAAGGCCGACGTCTCGACGATCGTGCCCCTCATCGAAGAGCCAGTGACCTCCTTCCAGCACAGCGCGATCATCACCGAGCAGGGCGTGGCCGAGATCTTCGGTCATGACCAGGCGCACCAGTGCTGGTCGATCATCAACAAGGCAGCCCACCCGAGCGTGCGCGACGAGCTTTGGGAAGAAGCGCACGCCCTGGGCCTGGCCTGAGCGGTCGGGGGAGCGGCGTGAGCGGCGTGAGCGGTCGGGCGCCGACTCGCGACGAGTGGCGGGTCTTCGGCTGGTGGGCGCTGGTCGGCCTCGGGTCGATCTGGGCCACGTGGACGCTGCTGAGCTATGGCTGGATCATCGCGGTGATCACCTGCGCCGGAGCACTCATGCTCGCCAACCGCGAGGAACCGGGGCGCTCGGCGTGGGGTTTCGTCAC
>JAKOZM010000069.1 GCA_029779995.1 Actinomycetes bacterium | reverse complement strand
CCCGGCCTCCCACGCGAACTCGACTTCCCCGACGACGCCAGCCCCTCGGGACAACGCAACAACACCTATGACGGTATCGGCGGTGTCGATGTCGGCTCGCCGTTGCACCGGTTGATGTTCGCCGCGAAGTTCTCGGAGCCGAACATCCTGTTGTCCAGCCTGATCGGCGCCGACTCCAAGATCCTTTATGACCGGGACCCGTTGACCCGCGTAAAGAGCGTCGCGCCGTGGATGCGAGTGGACGCCGACCCGTACCCGGCAGTGGTCAACGGTCGCATCGTGTGGCTCGTGGACGGCTACACCACCACCGATGCCTACCCGTACTCGGCGCGCCTGCGGTGGTCGGATGCGATCAGCGACTCCCTTACTCAGCGCCGCAACATCAATATCGACCAGGACTACGTCAATTACGTCCGCAACAGCGTGAAGGCGGTCGTGGACGCCTACGACGGGACGGTCACCCTGTACGCCTGGGACAGTTCTGACCCCATCCTGCAGGCGTGGCAGAAGTCCTTCCCCGACACGGTCAAGCCGGCCAGCGAGATGCCCGCGGATCTGCAGGCGCATGTGCGCTACCCGGAGGACATCTTCAAGGCCCAGCGGTTGGTCTACTCCCGCTACCACGTGACCGATCCGACATCCTTCTACTCCGGCCAGGACTTCTGGTACGTGCCTACTGATCCCACTCAGCAGGCCGCCGGCAAGCCGCAGCCGCCGTACTACCTGACGTTGCGGATGCCCGACCAGGTCGCTCCCGAGTTCGCCCTGACCACGACGTTCTCGCCCGTGCGCCGGCAGACCCTGGCGGCCTTCATGAGCGCCTCGTCCGAGGCGGGCGCCGGCTACGGCAAGTTGCGCGTACTCCAGTTACCCCGCAACAGCGTGATCCCCGGCCCGCTGCAGGTGCAGAACACGTTCGAGTCCGACCCCGATGTTGCACAACAGTTGTCGTTGCTGCGCCGTGGTGGTTCGGAGGTCGAGCTCGGCAACCTTTTGTCGCTGCCCGTCGCCGGGGGCTTCCTGTATGTCGAACCCGTCTACGTGCGCGCCTCGACTGAGGTGTATCCGTTGTTGCGCCGTGTCCTGGTGAGCTTCGGACAGCAAGTGGCCTTCGAGGAGAACCTGTCCGATGCGCTGGCGAAGGTCCTCGGCCTGTCGGTGCCCGACGAGTCCGACACCAAGAACGATGACAAGAAGAGCCAGGACAAGACGACTCCTGAGGAGCGGCTGACGAAGGCGCTGGCGGATGCCGACGCGGCCCTGCAGGCGGCCAACGAGGCGTTGCGCAACGGGGACTTCACTGCCTACGGCAAGGCACAGTCCGAACTCGAGGACGCCATCAACCGGGCGATCGCCGCGCAGCGGCAGTTGGCCCAGAGTGATGCGAATGTCGAGCCGCTGCCGGAGCCGACGCCGGAGGTTTCGCCAAGTCCATCGCTGGAGGTGAGTCCGGCGCCCGCGTCACCGGAGCCGCTGCCGGCCACCACGGCGGCTGCGGCCGCCTTCGGGAGTCCCGAGGGTCGCTGAGCGTGAGTCACTGCGGCGCGACTCCGGTGGGCAGAACTCAGGAATAGTTGTACGCTCAACTATGTTGCACCGGGTACTAGGAGGTCACCATGCCCGCAATCACCGTTGACGACGTCACGATCCTGCCCCGGGTGAGCAGTTCACCCACCTCTGCGCGCGAGGTCATGTCCATCACCACGGCTCCCCGCGGCTTTGAGGGGGAGGGGTTCCCCGTACACCGGGCATTCGCCGGTGTGCCGCTGGAGTGGCTCGACCCCTTCATCCACATGGACCAGATGGGTGAGGTCGACTATGGCGCCGGTGAGCCCAAAGGCACGCCGTGGCATCCGCACCGCGGTTTCGAGACCGTCACCTACATCATCGACGGCACGTTCGAACACTCCGACTCCCACGGTGGGGGTGGTCTGATCACCAACGGTGACACCCAATGGATGACTGCCGGGTCGGGACTGCTGCACATCGAACGGCCACCGGAGGACCTCGTGGCCAGCGGTGGTCTGTTCCATGGGGTGCAACTGTGGGTGAACCTGCCCCGGGCCCTGAAGATGTCCGCACCGAAGTACCAGGATCTGCGGGCCAGCCAGGTCGGGCTGGCCACCACCGCCGACGCCGGGGCGCTGATTCGGGTCATCGCCGGAGAACTCGGTGGTATTACGGGACCTGGTGTTACCACCACTCCGATCACCATGGCGCATGTCTCCGTGAGCAAGGGTGCCCAGGTAACTCTGCCGTGGCGCCGGGACTTCAACGCGTTGCTGTATGTGCTCGCGGGTCGCGGCGACGTGAATGGCACGCCGATCCATGCGGGGCAACTCGCGGTCTACGGCCCGGGTGACGACCTACGGTTCGGCGCCGACCCATCGCAGGACTCCCGTACCCACGACATGGAGGTCCTGCTGCTCGGCGGCGCTCCCATCCGCGAGCAGATCGCCTGGATGGGTCCGTTCGTGATGAACACGAAGGCCGAGGTGATCCAGGCGTTCGAGGACTTTCAGGCTGGCCGCTTGGGCACGATCCCCGCACACGAGGGGCTCGGCGGCTCTTCCTGACCCCGCCTAGTGGGGGGTCGGATCGAGCTTGCTGGCCTCCCGCTTCGCCCAGTCGACCAGCCGGGAAGCCGCCTTCTCGAACTGCGAGGGCAGCAGTTTGTGCAGCCAGTAGGAGGCCCGAGCGCGGCCCGGGGCGATGATGAGGGCCTTGTTTGCCTCGATGCCAGCCACGAAGTCGCGAGCCAGGTCCTCGACCGGGTAGATGCGGCCTGCGGCCTTGGTGAGCAGGTCGCGCGCGGAGACGCCATCGTGGGCAGCCAGGTCCTCCGGTCCACGGCTGTCCAGGATGGGGGTCTCGGTGGGGCCGGGGCATAGCGCCGACACCCGCACGCCGTGCATCGCGGCTTCCGGTCGCAGGCTCAGGCTCAGACCGACGACGGCGTGTTTGGTCATGGCGTAAGGCGCCAGCATGGGGCTGGGGACCAGACCAGCCAGCGATGCGGTGTTCACGATGTGTCCGTCGCCCTGCCGGATCATGTGGGGGTAGGCCGCGCGGATACCGTGCACCACGCCCATCACGTTGATGTCGACGATACGTTGCCAGTGCTCCTCGCTGAGATCCTCGATGGGTCCGCCGACCCCGATCCCCGCGTTGTTGAAGATCAGGTCGATCCGGCCGTGATCTGCGACCACCCGGTCGACGAGTCGGGCGAAGGCGGGCATGTCCCGAACGTCCAACGTGGCCGACTCGGCATGGCCACCGGATGACACGATCTCGGTGGCCACGGTGTCGGCGGCTTCGGTATTGATGTCGGCGAGGATCACGGTGTCCCCGTGCTGGGCGAGCAACGCGCCCACCGCCGCTCCGATGCCCGACCCGCCGCCTGTGATGAGTGCTATCGCCATGTCTGAAACCTAACCACATCGCCGCACTTGGCAGACTGTGAACATGGACTACGTGGAAGTGAATCGGCGCAACTGGGATGAACGGGCCCGGGTGCATGCCAGTAGCCAGGAATACGGCCTCGAGCGATTCCACGGCGACCCGGCGTTCCTCAGCGATGTGGTCCGTTATGACCAGCCCCGGCTCGGCGACATCGCTGGTCAGCGGGTGGTGCACCTGCAGTGCCATATCGGCACCGACACGTTGTCCTTGGCCCGGCTGGGCGCACAGGTCACCGGCCTGGATCTGTCGGGGGAGTCATTGCGGGTGGCGCGTGACTTGGCCGGCGGAGCTGTCGAGTACGTCCAGGCGGAGGTCTACCAGGCCCGCGAGGTGCTCGAAGGACAGTTCGATCTGGTCTACACCGGGATCGGTGCGCTGTGCTGGCTTCCCGACGTCCACCGATGGGCGCAGGTCGTGGCCAGCCTGCTGCGCCCCGGTGGCCGGCTGTTCATCCGGGAAGGGCATCCGGTGCTGTGGGCGATGGACTACGACACCCCAGGGGAGTTGCGCATCACCTACCCGTACTTCACCACCACCGACCCCATCGTCGAGACGGTGCCAACCTCATATGCGGGCACCGACCAGACCATCGCCAACGCCACGACCCACTCCTGGAATCACGGCCTCGCCGAGATCGTCACCGCGCTGCTCGACAACGGCATGACGCTGACGGCGTTGGAGGAGCATCGCAGCGTGCCGTGGAATCCGTTCCCGGCCGGGATGATGCGCCAGGGTGATCTCGGCGAGTTCTTCCTGATCGAGCACCCCGAGCGGTTGCCGCTGACCTACACGCTGCAGGCGCTCAAGCGCTGAGTTCCACGTCAGGTGGCACGACGTCGCGCCATTGCGGATGCTTCAGGATGTACCCGCGCACGTAGGGGCACTTGGGGATGACCGCTTCCTCATCGGCGCGCATCTGAGTCAGCACGGCCTCGGTGAACTCCGCCGCCAGACCCTGACCGCTGAACTGCTCCTCCACCTCGATGCGTTCCAGGACGGTGACATCTCCGTCGAAGGAATAGGCCAGGGTGCCGATCTCCTTCCCGCCGTGCAGGAGTTCGAACCGGTTGCGCTCGGTGTTGCGAATGACGTCCATGTCCGTATCTACCCTGCCGGATCGGCAGTAGTCGGATTGCCGCGCTGCGGCATGGGTTCGACGGAGGGTTCGTGCTCGATCGGGGCGTCATTGTCTTTGGCCCACGACCCGTATCGTTTCGCCAACGGCGACGCGCTGAAGCCGTGCAGGAACACGCTGAGCAGGACCGTGAACCCAATCACGCCACCGAGGTCAGCCATGACCGGGGAGTCAGGGCCGAGTTCTTCCAGCGACAGCAGGCCGAACACGATCGTCGCCAGGCCGCGGGGGCCGAACCATCCGATGAACAGGACGGTCGGCCATTTGAAGCCGGTGCCGAGCAGACTCAGGAACACTGGGATGACGCGCAGTACCGTCAACGCCAATATCGCCAAGAGCACCCAGGACCACTCGAAGCCCTCCGCGAACACCAGGAGCAGGATGCCGCCGGCGAAGAACCAGACCACGAAGCCCAGCAGGTCACTGGCGACCTCCAGTAAGACCGTTGTGCCGTGTTCAGCCTTCAAGGTCATGCTGGACGCGCCGAAGACGAGGCCGCCGACGAACGCCGCGATGAAGGCGTTGGCCCCGGTGATGTCCGCCAGGCCGAACAAGAACAGGGGCAGGCCGAGCGTGACAATGGCCCGTCCCTGCCGGCCGCTCAGTCCGCGTTCGCGCGAGCGGTCCATCAGCCAGGCACTGGCCAGACCCACCCCGACGGCAATGGCGACGGCCAGCAGAATGGGCACGAGGCCGATCTTCAGAACGCCGGGGGCGTCCTCTTGGGCAGACAGCGCGGCCAGTGCCAGCAGCACGATGGGCGTCGCCAGGCCGTCGTTGAGGCCGCTCTCCACGTTCAGTGCGCGCCGCACCCGCATCGGCACGACGGGGTTCGCCACGGTGGGAGCGCCCAGCCCTGCGTCGGTGGGGGTGATGGCCGCCGCCAGCAGCCAAGCGCCGGCCACGCCGAGGGTGGGGAATACTGATCGGGTCACGAAGTAGGTCATGAGAAGCGCGATCGGAAAACCGATGAGCAGCAGCCGGACGGCGATCCCCGGGTCCTGCCGCAGTCTGGCCAGTTTCACGGTCGAGGCATCGTGGAACAGGATGAGGACCAGCGTCACTTCGGCAACCAGGTGCACTGAGCCGGTGTCGATGTCGAACTCGGTCCGGGAGAACACCACCGCGCCAGCCAGGATGCTGAGCATGGGCGCGGTGACGTTGACGATGGTCAGCCGCCGGGCCAGCAGCGCATACCCCAGGACGAGCCCGGTCATGATGGTGATCGCGAGGCTATCCACGTTGCGGAAGTCTAGGGACACATCGGCTCCAGACGCTTGCTGGCGGTGTCAGATCGGCCGGGGGCCGCGGTGACCGGCTAGCCTGGGGGGCGTGCTGCGGGGCCTGGTCGTGATCATGTGTGCGCTCGGACTGTTGTCCGGTTGCGGCAGCAAGTCCTTCTCCAACTCGGTGGCCGTGGTCGTGTCGTCGCCGCAGCAGGTCAGCGTCTTCGACCAACAGATGGGCGAGAGTGCGGAATGGGCCAGTCAGTGGCTGGGCCCGGCGGCTCCCGGTGCGCCGTACACCCGCGACGTGCCCGCGCTGGACACGAAGTACGTCGGTGACGACAGCCCGCCGGCGTTCATCCGCGCGGGTGTGTATCTGCCAGATCTGACCGACGAGGGGTACTTCTCCTTCGTCGACAACGACGCGGTCGCTGGCACCTCCGCGCAGGACCTGCCATTCATAGCTTGGTACTCCCAGACTCCCGTCCCGGCCCGCGACCCGCTGCCGGTCACCGTCGAGGTGTTGCCCGGGTCGAACGGTTGGCTGGTCAACATCACCGTGCCGGACTCGGCGTGAGGCTCACCGGCCGGATCGTCTTCGCCATCCGGGCCGTAGCCGAGTTGGTGGGCAATGACGGCTACCTCCCGCTGGATGTGATCGCGGAGCGCCAGGACCTGCCGGCGGACTACGTCCGTTCGGCGATGTCCGACCTGCGGCGGGCGGGCATCGTCGCGACTCGGCGCGGCCGGGTGGGCGGGTACCGACTCGCACGCCCACCCGATCAGGTGACGCTGGCTGACATCATCCGGGCAGTGGATGGCCCCCTGACGGTGGTGATGGGGGAACGGCCCGACGACCTCGAGTACGCGGGGGCCGCCGCCGGACTCGAGGACGTGTGGCTGGCCGTGCGGCAAGCCGAACGATCCATCCTCGAGGCTGTGACCCTGCAGCACTTGACCACCGGGCACATGCCGCCCGAGGTCACCGCACGCTGACGGCTCAGCGCAGCCGCAGAGCAGCTGCCGGACATGTGGCTGATGCCATGCGGGCGGCGTTGTGCAGTGCTTCCGGGACCTCAGGATCGGCCACGACCGGGTAACCCCACTCGTCCAGCGTGATCAGCTCGCGCAGTGCTGCTGAACACACTCCGTGGCCACGACAGCGGCGCCAGTCGATGTTCACCGTGCTCATCGGGTCACCTCGAAGCGGCCCTCGGCGTGGACGGCGAGTTCTGCGGCGAGCAGGCGCTGTCCCGATTGCAGAGCGGCGATGGTTGCCGTCGGGTGGGCGCACAGGCCACGGCGGGCCACTCGATCCCGGACCGGTTCGGAGTGCAGTAGATCGCGGCGGGCGGCCGCCATTCCCAGTACACACGGGCCACACTGTCCGGCCCCTTCCGCGAGCAGGTAGTCGGTCACGGCCAGCAGCACGTCCACAGGGCAGGGATCGGTGGGCAGAGCGATCAACGCGCCTGCCCCGAAGTGGGCGCCGACGGCGCGCAGAGAATCCCGGTTCGCGCTCAGGGACAGGATGTCGTCGGTGGCGGGCAACCAGGAGCCGTGCCAGCCGCCGGTGATCAGGGCGCCCAGGCGCTCGTCGGCGCCGGCACTGCGCAGGACGGCACCGATCGTGGTGCTCGGTGGCACTTCCAGCACGCCGGGGTTCGCCACCGCACCGGAGACCGTCAGCAGGCTGCTGCCGGCTGTGAGTCCGCGGGCGGCCAGGGCGAGGCGGGCGAAGGTCTCGACGTTGCTCAGCATGACTGCTGCCTTACGCAGTGTCGGAGGCTTGCCGGCCGGAATCGGCAGGGCTGGTCCGCCCTGCAGGCTGGAGACGACTGCGGATGCTTCACCAGCGATGAACGTGTCCGCCCCGGGGCTGACGGTGATCTTCAGTCCCGGCTCATCGCGCTCGGCGATCGCCGCCTGAACGATCGACAGCACATGGCGGCGGGCCGCCGGGATCCGTACGATGATCGCTCGGCTGCCCAGTGCCCGGGCGGTGGCCACGGCTCCGTCGAGGACCAAGTGGGGAACGTGCGTGAGCAACACTGTGTCCTTGCCGCTGGCCGATTCCCCCTCGGATCCGTTGACCACGACCGGACCTTGCTTCGTCCCGCTCATGGCCCGCAGTTTGGTGGCGGTGGGAAAACCGGCGCCACCAGCGCCCAGCAGGCGCATACGCTCGGCGGCGGTGATGAGGTCGGTGGCAGTCGGGCGACCGAGCACGCCCCACATGTGTTGGTGCTCGCTGAGGCGCACCGTGCGTCCTGGGACGCAGTGGGCCAGGAGCAACGTGCCGGCGGCCAGGAGTCGATGCGGGGGCGGTGCGGCAGCCAGGCCGGCCACGGGAATGCCGGGCAGCAGTGCTGTCGCTGAGGGGTGCAGATCGATGGTCATACGAGGGTCTCCTCCAGTTCGGGGCGAGGTCGGGTGCCGACGGGTCCGCGAGGTGCCATGAGGCGCAGCACCACGGCGGCCGTGACCATTGCGGCGCTCAGCGCTGCCAGGCCGATCATCAGCGGGGTGCCGCGGTCCGTGCCGATGGTCAGGGTGTGGAGCCATACCAGGGCGTATACGGGATAGGCCAGGATGTGGGCCCGCCACCACACGCCGGGAGCATGTGTACGCACGGCGGAGGTCGCAGCGAGCACGATCATCAGGTCGAATGCGAGGGTGCCGACGGCGACCCAGAGCGGTTCCCAAGCGGAGGTGCCAGGAATGATGGCTGCACTCCACGGAACAGCCACCCAACTGTCGATCACGGCCAGGAACACGTGGGCGATGACCAAGGCGATCCCACCGACGCCGGCCGTCAGATGCACGCTCACCGACGTCAGGCGCCCGGTCGGGCGGCGGATCGTGGGTCCGAGGATGCCCAATGCTGTCGAGACGGTCAGTAGCGCCAACGCCATCAGGCCGGTGATGCGAATGAGTTCCCAGGTCATGCGGCGACCTCCTGTGGCCAGCGGTGAGTGGTGATGGTGTCGGTGGGGGAGCTGAACCGGGCGTCGAGGCCCTTCGCCGTCATCCACCCGGGTCCTTCGCCGCCGAGGATCACGCCTGCGGTGGCTGCTGTGTTGGCCTCAGCGGCGCTCGCCGCGACGACGCTCACCGTGTGCCACGGCGTCGCGGCGGGCCGGCCGGTACGGGCGTCGATGATGTGATGGCCCGTGCTCCAGCGCCGGCGGCCAGTCCCGCTGGTCGCCAGGCCGGCATCGGTGAGGGTGATCGCAGCTGCGGGTACTCCGGGAAGCTCGGGGTCGGCCCAGACGGTCCACGGTGCCTGCGCAATGACGCGGATGTCGCCGCCCATGTTCGCGCACACCTCATATCCGCTGCGAGCCACGGCGTGGGCCAACCGGTCGGCCAGCCATGCCTTTGCCACCGATCCCAGGTCCAGCGCGGTGCCGGCCGGGATGACCACCTGTGCCTCGTGACGCCCTGGCCGGATGCCTACCCCCCGCCAGTGGCCGCGCTGCGCGCTGGCTGCAGTCAAGGTCGGCTGATCGGCCCACTCGTCGTAGCCCGCCGCCTTGATGGCGGTGCCCAACGTCGGGTCCACCAGACCGCCGGTTCGCTCGGCGGCGCTCAGGCAGGCACTGAGTACGGCCACGAAGCCCCAGGAGACCTCGACCCAGTGTCCCGCCCGGGAGTTGACTGTCGACAACTCGGAGTCCGGGCGGAATCTGCTGGCGAGGGCATCGAGGCGCTGTACCTCATCGGTGAGAAGTTGGCGCAGGACCGTTTCCATCCGCGGGGTCGCCGGGGCGCGCGCACTGAGGACCAGGTCGGTCTTCCAGGTCTGGAGGCTGACGCTGATCATGACGACTTCGAGGTGTTGGCCGGACCCTTGGGGGTGGTGCTGTTCTGCTGCCACTGGGTGTCCGCGGGTGCTGGGTTGATCTGCTGGCCGGAGTCGTCATCGTCCGCCTCGTCGTCGTCATCGGACGGGGCGCGGTACACCGTCGTGCTGTCGTCCTGACCCTGTTGTAGCGCCGGTGCCTGCTGCGCCTCGGTGCCGCTGACAGCCGAAGTGTCGTTGGTCGACGTGGCGATCTCAACGGCGTATACGGCGGCCCCGGCACCCACCGCAGCGATAAGGGCCGCGCTGGCGGTGGTCGCGATGATTCTCGGATTGCTCATGTATCCACAGTGCCGGGGGTGGGGGGCAAGGATCGATGCGCCGCTGCGTCAAGTCTGTGCGGGGCCGCCTTAACGTCGGCTTGACGCGACACAGGATCGCGATGCGAGGCAGATCACGTTCAAATCCCCGGCTTATGGGGGTAATGTGGATTCAGTAAGTCCACTATTCTCCTGTTGTCCTCTCCGGAAGTGAAACCCGAACATGCCGATGATCATCATTTTCGCCCTGGTGGGCGGTATGGCACAGTTCGTCGACGGCTCGCTGGGTATGGGGTTCGGCGTCACGTCGGCCACCTTGCTCACGCTGCTCGGCTACTCCGCGGTTGCCGCGTCCGCAGGGACGCACGCTGCGAAGATGGGGACCACGTTCGTCTCCGGCCTGGCTCACTGGCGGGAAGGCAACGTCGAGTGGCGGGTACTGCTCGCCCTTGCCGTGCCCGGCACCGTCGGGGCCTTCACGGGAGCTGTCATCCTGACCAACGTCAGCCTTGACGGCGCCCGTATCTGGATGGCGGGCATCCTGCTCGTGCTGGGCATCTCCATCATCCTGCGCTTCGCGTTCGGCAAGACGCTCATCCCACGGATGAAGGTGCGTACCCGCAACCTGTGGCCGATCGGCCTCTTCGGAGGTTTCGTCGATGCGACCGGTGGCGGCGGGTGGGGGCCTGTGGCGACGCCCTCCATGATGACGGTCACCAAACATGAGCCGAAGAAGGTCGTGGGCACCGTCAACGCGGCTGAGTTCGCGGTCGCCGTGGCTGCCTCGATGGGCTTCATCGTCGGAGCCAAAGAGTCACAGGTGCCGTGGGGTGCGGTCGCAGGTCTGATCATCGGCGGCATGCTCGTGGCGCCGTTCGCCGCTCGCTTCGCAGGGCGGGCACCCGTGCACTCCCTGGGTACGCTGGTCGGCGGGATGGTGATCATCAGCAACCTTGCCGTGATCTTCAAATTGATGGGTATGCCCGGTGCTCTCGGTGGTGTGATCGTGGCGATGGTCGCGGTGGGCTCCATCGTGCTGGCCTGGCGGGTGCATCGCATGGACGTCAAGCCTGGTGAAGAGGCCAGGGAGTCAATCGCCGCGTAAGGCGGCTTCCAGTGGCGCAAAGTCCAGTTTGACCATGCGGTGCATGATCTCGGTCACGTGTGTCCCGCGTTGGGGGTCGCGCAGCCACTCATGAAGGTGGGCGGGCACGACCTGCCAGGTGACCCCGAACCGGTCGTCGATCCAACCCGCAGCCGTCGGGGTACCGCCCCGCAACAGGCCGGCCCAGATGCGGTCGAGATCATCTTGCGTGGAGCAGCTCACCTTGAGTGAGAAGGCGTCGGTGAGTTCCTTGCGCGGTCCGGCGTTGCACAGATGGATCGTCTGGCCGGCGACCCGGATGGTTGCCGCCTGGGACTCCCTGGTGTAGTCCTCAGCCAGGACCTCACCGTCGAAGAGTTCTGCGTAGAAGTAGGCAGCGTCGTCCACAGGGTGCTGCAGCCACAGAAAAGGCGTAGCCGAGATCATGTGTTCATTGAACAAGTGGGCGGCCATGGCAAGCAACGGCCGCAGAACAGTGACATGTGTTGTTCGCCGGGTGTTCATCACGCCGCCGGCCATGGCCCGGTGAGCCTGGCCAGAGGTAGTCTGGCGCCGTGCCTGCCTACGAATTCCGCTGCCGTGCGTGCGGGGTCACCTTCACGCAGAACCGGCCGATGTCCGCGTCAGCGGATCCCGCGACGTGCCCGGCAGGACACGATGACACCATCCGGTTGTTGACCACGCTGGGCGCCGTGGGGGTCGCGGCCCCCACCGCAGGTAGCGGCGCCGGAGGCTGCTGCGGGGGAGGCTGCTGCGCTAACTAGTCGAGACGAAGGGCGCTTGGCGGGAGTAGAGACCTTCATCCAGGCAGTCGCAGAGGAACAGTGCAAGGTCCGCCCGCTTGATCGAGCTCGACCTGCCGGGTTTGTGCGCGTTGCTGTAATACGAGCCCGTGCCGTCTCCGTCCATCAGGCGCGGCGGGCGGGCAAGGGTCCAGTCAAGCTGCGAGGCGGCAAACACCTCGTACTCGCGAGGCTTGTCCTGCACCACGGACCCCCCGAGTCTCTGGATGAGGAATGAGATGACCTTGTCGCGGGTGCCCTTCTGATCGCCGGGCACGTCGATCCCCGCGCCGCTGATGCCGATGAATCGGCCGCCGGAGGGCAGCAGGTTGACCAGCAGCTGTGCGGAGGTCGGTCATGGCCACCTGATCCGTCACCGAACCTGCCACGACGTCGACGCCGGCGACTGAGAACGCGGCGGGGTCGCGGACGAGTGCCCTGACGTCATGCCCGCGACGGCGCAGTTCGGTGACCAAGGGGCGGCCAGTGCGCCCGGTCGCGCCAAGGACAGCAACCTTCATTGTGGATCCTTTCGGTGGGTGAATCGGGTGAGCAGGTCCGCGAATGTGGCTCGCTCCTGCACCGTGAAATCGTGGGTGGCACCGCTGACGATGGCCAGCCGGTGGTGCAGAGCCGTCTGGGCCAGCATCTGGCCCGCCGGCGTGAGGCGCACCGTCACCCGGCGTTGATCCTGTGGGTCCGGTTGTCGTGACACGGCGCCGACCCGTTCGGCGCGACCGATCAGCCGACTGGCTGTCGAATGTGCCACGCCTATATGGCCGGCGAGATCGGCCACAGTCTGATCGGGAGTGCGGCGCAGGCTGTCAGCAACCCAGATGGTGGACATCTCGACGCTGCCGAATGCCGGGTCGTCGATGCGAGGCGGGGTGGTCCACAGACGCCGCAGGGCGATCAACGAAGCATCGATGCGCTCGAGGTCGTTCATTGCCACACGTCCGCGTGGTCGTGTGCCCACTCCGTGAAGTCCACAGGTGCCCTGCCGGTGACCTTCTGGACATCATCGGTGAGGCCGTCGGCCTTTCCTAGGCGGGCCACCGTGTAGATCGCGCAGGTGACCGCCGCCATCGGCATGGGCAGGCCGAGAGTACGCGTGGCGTGCACGAAATAGCGCACGACGCCAGGTTTCGGGTAGCGGATGGGGCGACCGAGGGTCGTTGTGAGGATCTCGGCCACCTGTGTGTAGGTCAGGGCGTCGGGTCCGGTGGGAGTCCATGCCGCGAAGGCGTGCTCGGCGGGGTTCATGAGCGCAGCGGTTGCTACCGCAGCAACGTCGTGGGCAGCGACGAAGGCGGTCCGGCCGTTACCTGCCGGGACGATGATGCTGTCGCGATCCCGGATATCGCTGGCGTGCGTGGTCGAAAGGTTCTCCATGAAAAACGAAGGACGCACGAACGTCCACGTGAGACCAGATTCGCGCAGCCACGCTTCGATCTTGGCGTGCGGGACCACCTTGTTGTGCTCAGCGCCTTGCAGGGAGAGCAGGACCACGTGGTGAACGCCAGCCCGGCGGGCTGCGTCCAGGCTAGGGATCAGGTCGCGGCTGATGTTGCTCAATGCGGGTGGCCGGACGAGGAACATGGTCTCGATGCCTTCGAAGACCCCCCACGTTTGACGGTCGGTGAAGTCGAACGGGGTGTCTAGGTCGGCGGTACGGACCTCGACACCCGCCGCGCGCAGATTGGCGCTCACGATGCTGCCGATGTTGCCGTTTGCGCCGGTGACGAGGATTGGGGACATATATGTATCGTACATGTGATACGTCGCGGGGACCTGCGTGAGTAATTCGGCAGCTGTTGTCGCGACACGCCGTGGAGAATCGCACCTTGTGCCCATTCGCGGCGGGAGTAGTTGTCGTACCCCCAGGGCATCGTGATCCATAGGCCGGTTCTCGGACCCACGGGGGTGGATCGAGGACCGGCCGCTTCTAGGGGTTGAGGGCGATCAGGCCCCTGGCCGTGTCGTTGATCTCGAAGAAATCCACAATCGACAGGTTGATCGGCAGCCCCTGCGCCTGCCAGGCCGACATGGCAGGAACGACCGACGGGTTGCGCAGGCGGGCAAGGTCGGCAAGGGAACAGTTCTGGCTGCGCGTTCCGGTGAGGCACTGCGCCTGCGACGTGAACGTGAACGACAGTTGCAGTTGATTCACGAACAGCCCGCATTGGTTCCCGCCGCTCACGCTGCAGGAAGACTGCCCGCTCAGCCCTGCCTGCCGGGACTGCAGGTAACCCAGATTCGCGGTGTCGGAGGTCGTGGGGTCCTCGGTATTGGGCCACGGTGAGTAGAGCACTGCCTCGCGGGGGTGGTAACAATCCCGCTGGGGCAGTTGCCCAGCGGCATGGAGGACCACGATGTTGCGGCCCGCCTCCCAGGCCTGTCCCAGCGTTGTGGTCGACGGGTCTGGGAAGGCCGTCCGGGTCCACGCGCGCGAGCACACGGTGTTGCCCCCCACCGAGTAGGTGCGCAGGACCTTGTCGATGGCCTTCGTGTAGTACGCGTCGACCTTCTTCTGCTTGTTCGTGAGGTCGATGTGCTGGAAATCCAGGATGATCTGCTCGCGGGGATGAGCGTTGGCAAAGCCGACGATCTGTTGTAGCGCCTTGGTGAAGCGCACCGATGTGAATGAGTGCTGCAACACGATCGGGACCTTGGCCGCCGCGCTGGCACTCATCTTCTTCGGGATCGCCTTGGCTGTGATCACCTTGGGTGCTGGCACACCTAGGCGCATGTCGAGGTAGCGGATGCCGCCGTTGAGTTGTCCCGTGAAATTCCTGCTCTGGGCTTTGGCCAGGCGTCCCGCGGCGCAGGGGTTGCTCTTCGCGGCGGCCGCCTGAATGGGATTCAGACCAGCGATCGGCGTCACTTTGCACGGTGCCACCGTGTCGATGGCGAACGCGCCGGAGTCGTGCGTCCCCGGCACCACCAGCTGGCTCAGGCGAGTCTGGGGACGCTGATCGTAGAGCGTCCCCATCCAGTCTGGGGTGGGCGGTACAACGGCCAGCGCGGCGAGGAGCAGCATGGGGTCACGGTAACGCGTTTCGTTGCGGCTATCCGGGGAACATGGCACCATGCGCAATCCACTGCAGCTGCGACGCGTTGAGTACCTGCAGGTGCCCCAACAACCGCGTGCGATTGCGCGACCCCCGGAGTTCGGGGCTTTGTCGACCACGGACGCCCACCCGGCAGTCGTCGCAAGAACGGCGGAGGAGGTGGTGAACGGGTTCATCGGTCAGCAGATCCGGCTGCAGGCTGGTAACCGCCTGGTCTGTGTGGCTGCGGCTGCGGGCATCGACCCGTCATTCCCATTCGCCCATCCGGTGCTGCTCGTCAGTACGTCCGTGCGCGAGTACCAGGCGTGGCCGGACAGTCTGGACCTCGACTTCCTGCCCGCTGTGGCATTGGCCGCAGATCGACAATGGATCGACCGCATGATTGTCCTGCGCGACGGCGACGACGCTCGCCGGATGGCTGCGGGCGCTCAGGCCCGGTTCGCGCTGGTGTGGTCCGAGCAAGGCATGCAGGTTCTGGAGGTGGCCACCGGGCAGATCGTGCGGACGTTCACGGCCCGCACGCGAGAACTCACCTACCGCTGCTGTCCGCTGATTCCGGATGCCGCCCCGGGAGACCGCTGCCGCATGTACGGCGGGGGCAGTGTGTCCCGGGCGATCGTCGCTGCGGGTCATTGGCTCGACCGACGTTTCCTGTTCCTGGAGGAGTTGGGGTGTGATGAGAGCTGCGCTGCTGCTTCCCCACGCCGCGAGGTCCGGGTGCCGACCAGGTACTACAAGTGGCTGTCCGAGCGGGAGATCGCCAACGAATGGTCCGGAATAGTTGGACTGGCGCGCGCCGAACCCGATGCCATTAATTGATCTTATCGAGATTCCGCTGATACAATCAGCGTATGTGTCCCGCTCCAGTTCGGGGGAACGCGGAGTTTCCCAAACCCACTGCCCAAGACGCCATCAATGTCGCCATCGCCACCTTTGAGGCTGGTCAACGCGTCGACATGGCTCAGATCGCCGACCGTCTCGGTGTCGGCCGTTCCACCCTGTACCGCTGGGTGGGTGACCGCGAGGCCCTCATGGACCGTGTGATCGACGAGACCACCATCAAACTTGCGAAGTCGGTGCAGCGTCGCGTCCGCGGGAAGGGTCTGGACCGCACAGTCTCGGCGGTGAAGGTCTACCTGAAAGCGACCACCGAGTACGAGCCCTTACGCAGCCTTGCCGATCGTGAGCCCCACCTGGCTCTGCACGTGTTCATGAATCCCGACGGTGTGTTCTCGCGCAACACCCGCGACTGTCTGCGGGAGCAACTGGATCGCGACCTGCCCGACGCCGAGATCCCCGACGAGGTGGTCGACGTCCTCAACGCGACCAATCTGGCACTTGTCTGGGCCAGTGTGGCCGGCGGATACGACGCGCACATCGAGCGGGTGGTGGCGATCCTGAGGACCGTGTTGGGTTCATACGTCCCCAGCGGGTGAGCGTGGCGGGTCCACTCTGCGCGTTGCGGATGCTCTTGTCATGATGGGGGAGCGGACAACGAGGCGGGGGCGAATGAAGAGGGACAACGCGCTGAGCATGGCGCAGTTCGACCGCGCGACAGGTGCGGTCGTCGGCATGGCTGTGGGCAACGCCCTCGGCGCCGGATACGCCTTCGAGCCCCGACCGCGACCCGACGACGTGCACCTGCGCGGCGGCGGCCTGGGATCGTACGCCGCTGGTGAATGGGTCGACGACACGGCCATGGCCATCCCCATCCTGCGGGTGCTGGCGGCTGGCGGTGACCTGACCAGCGCCGAGGCGCAGAACGAGGTCGTCGCGGGGTGGGTGCAATGGCGGGCCACGACGGCCGACGTCGCACCAGTCATCGCGGCAGTACTCGACGACTATGACCCGGACCGGGGAGCCGCCTCGGTACTCCAGGCGGCGTTGGCCCGCTATGCACAAGCACCGGCGGGTTCACCGGGCAATGCGTCCCTGATGCGTACCACTCCGGTCGTTCTCGGTTACCTGCACGACCCCGACGAGTTGGCCCGCGCATCGCGGCTCTACAGCGAACTCACCCATGCCCATCCCGAAGCCGGGGATGCATGCGTGCTCTGGAACCAGGCACAGCGCCACGCGATCCTGCACGGTGAGTTCGACCTCGTGGTCGGGCTGCCTTGGATCCCCGTTGAACGCCAGTCACTATGGGCCCGCGTGATCACACAGGCCGAAGTGGGGATGCCCGAGGACTTCGCAGTTCGCAACGGGTGGGTGAGCCAGGTGGTTCAGACCGCGTGGTCGGCGATCACCCACTGTGAGGTTCCGGGTCCCGAACATGTGGAGGCGGCACTGCGTATGACAGTGGCGGCTGGTGGCGACACGGCCACGGTGGCCGCGGTGGCCGGTGGCCTGCTGGGGGCGCGGTGGGGCGTCTCGGCCCTCCCGCTCGAGTGGCGCCGGCGGGTCTTCGGCTGGCCCGGGTATCGCGACGGCGACCTGCAGCGCGATGTCTTCAATGCGCTGTCGTCGCAGCCGTGGCCCGCCGGTGTGGGGTCGGGGCCTGGCGTTGTGGTCCCCTTGCCCGCAGATGCTGCGGTGCTGCTCGGCGACGTGGCGGGTCTGCAGCAGCTCCCACCGGAGGTCGATGCCGTCGTCTCGCTGTGTCGCCTCGGCAGTGATGGGCGTCTGCTGCCCGCCTGGGTCGCTGACGAAGGTCACGTCAGTGTGTGGCTGCGGGACTCGCCTGTTGCCGCCGACAACCCCAACCTGGAGTTGGTCGCGCGTGACGCAGTGGACATGATCGCCCGGTTTCGCGATCAAGGACGCACAGTATTCGTCCACTGCGACGATGCGGCATCCCGCACACCATTCATCGCCGCGCTGTATGCGGCCACCCGCGACGGGTTCAATGCCATGACGGCCTTCCAGGACCTTGCAGACGTTTTGCCGCACATTCGCCCGAATCCGGCCTTCGAGCGGTGCTTGTCCCAGTGCGGCTGACAACCGTGTGAACTTGATCACGAGCGTTTGACTGCCGTTTCTCGCTCATGACAGGCTCGGAGCAGCAGGCCTATCCTCGGGAGGATCATGCCCCAGCGACGAAGTGCAGGGGGCTTGTGATGACGGCTTCCGACGAGGCGGTGCGCGCGAAGATCGTGGATGCCGCGGCAGAACTGTTCGCGAAGTACGGTTTCGCCGGCACCAAGGTCACCATGGTCGCCAAGGCGGCGGGCGTCTCCAGTCAGACCGTTCGCCGCTTGACGGGCGGCCGGACGGAATTGTTCGAGGAAGTCATCACGACGCGGACCCGATCCTCCGCCGCCGAGCGTGTCCGACTAGCAGTGGAGCGGCCCGAAATGATGCCGCCGCTGGCAGTCATGCTCGCCGTCTCGCAGGAGGTGTACGAACATCCCGCGGCGAGTTGGGACATCCTGGAACTGGAGGCGCTGACCCGCGCCCATGTCGACGAGCAGGTCCGCACCATCGAGATCGAACGTGTGCAGCAGCGCCGCAAGAATGCGATGGCGCTCGTGGCGCACATGCGCGCGCTGGGGGGCATCGACGTAGAGGTGTCGGACTCCGCTCTGGCGCACTTGGTGATGGCAATGGGGTTGGGGCTGTCGATGCTGGATCCCGTCGTCGAGGATAAACCGTCGCTGAAGCAGTGGAACGCCACGATCGCCCGCATCGGAGCTGCCATGCTGCCCCAGGATTTGACCCTCATCCCGTCGTACGAAGCGGGCAAACCGTGGCGGGTCCGGGCGGACGTCCCAGACCAACCCGGCACCTTGTCCCGCCTGATCCGGGCGATGGGCGCTTTGCACACGTACAGCGTCGGCGTGTCCGTCATCGGACAGCAGGACAACTGCCGCACCATCGATATCGCTTTGTTCGCGCCGGAAGCAGTCGGGCCGGACGTGCTGCGGGCCGCGGCACAGTCCGTGGGCAGGAACGTCTACGTCGGCCCTGGGTCGCTCGATGATTCCGTGGATCTGCCGACCAGGGTGCTCGATGGCGCCACCGCCGTGGTGGCGCGGCCCGAGCTCGCCCCGCTGGCGGCCAAACGGTTGGTGGAGGCCGACGAGGTCGAGGTCACCGACGCCACCGAAGGTGAGGACGACGGCCCCGACGTCATGCGTCTGCAGTGGACACCCGACCAGCATGTGGTTCTGCAGCGTAGTTGGGCCCCGTTCGCCGCCGCGGAACGCACCCGCGCATCGGCCTTCTTGCGGCTGTCGGCCGCCATCGCCTCCGCCATGGGCAGCGAGGATGCTGCCACCTGGGTGGAACCGATCAAGGGTGGTCACGTCTGGATCAGACTGGCGCGCCCGGAGGACTCGGACGCCGTGGCTGCTATGCACGATCGCTGTTCTGAGCGCAGCCGCTACCAGCGCTACTTCTCGTTGGCCGACTGGCGGGGAGTGCGCCTGCAGCGGCTTTCCGGCGGGCACCGCGGGGCCACCTTGGTCGTGATGAGTGAGGATGGCGCGATCGTCGGACTGGGCAACGTCTTCCCGGATCCGCCCGAGGGGTCAGGGGCCGCGGAGATCGCCCTGATCGTCGAGGACGACTTTCAAGGTCGGGGCGTGGGCCGCAAACTGCTGCAGGTGCTCATCTACTTCGCGATGCGGCTCGGCTTCTCGGCGGTCGTGGCCAGCGTGCTGGCTGAGAACAAGGGGATGCTGCGCCTGCTGGAATCCAGCGGACTCAACTGGACGACACATGTGGAGGAGTCCGTGGCGGAGATGCGTGCGCCACTGCCGATCCGCAGCGATACGACCAGGGGCTGAACTGGCCCGCCGAGTCGGCCGCAGCCGCGAACCGGGTCAATCAGCCAGCTTCTCAATCTCCGCCAGGTCGACATCGTGGCCAACCCAGGTACCGACGCGCTCTTCAAGCTTCTTCTGCGCCTCGGCACGCTTGTCGTCCGCAGCGGCCAGGGTGGCATTCCAGTCCCGGCTGACCTCGAAGTGCAGTTCCCGCTCCCGCAACGCCGCCTGCACGCGCACCATCTGTTCGTCAGAGCACTGCAGGCCGAACACGGTCCGCACGGCTTCCGGGGTCTCTCTGCGGTAGTCGTGACCGCCCTCGTCGAAGACGCCCGGCGTGGGCGACAATGCATTCTGCATGTCGAGGAAAGTGGCGAAGAACGTCACGACGGGCTGCCACGCCGTGCCGCGTGGCGCTCCGGGTGGGCGCGAGGCGTCCGGACCAAGCCATGCGGGTTGGCGCCAGAGCAGCGGTGGGCCGAACTTCGGGATCGGGTCGTCGCCGTTCTGCAAGAACAGGTAACGGACTTCGCAGCGCTGCTCGGCGGTCAGGCCTCGCCAATCCCGCACTGCGCGGGACAGAAACGCCGCGCCCGGGCCGGGGGCTGGAACTTCGGACACCGTGCGGGTGCCCCAGAGTTGGTCACGCCACTTCGTTGCGAAGGGAGTCCCGATCCACACGGCCGCATCCAGCCCGATCCCTGCTGGCCCGGTGGTGCCCGTACCGCGGAACATCTCTTGACTGACCTGGCTGCCCAGGCTCTCCCCGAACAGCACGAACTTCGGCCGCCGGGCGGGCTCCATGGCCAGCATGCGCGCCACGATGCCGTTGACGACCATTCGCGTCTGCTCGGTACCCATGTGGACCTTGTTCAACGACAGTGCCGATGGCAATACCGAGTACTGGATGCAGGCCGAGGCGCAGTCGCCCCGGGTCAGGAACTCCAGGGTCTCGTTGGCCACGTAGTTGACGTAGCCGGAGCCGGTGGGGGAGAACAGGGCGAAGACGGAGCGCTCGAGGGCCCGCGTCCGGTCGATCTCGGCGAGCAGGAGGGCCGCGCGCTGCTCGTCGCTGCTCGCGGCCGGCAGGGACGCGTACACCCGGATGGGCTGTTGTGCCGGCTCCTGCATGACCGCTGTGATCTGTTCGGGACGCAACACTTCGCTGAGCCAGCGCGCCGACTCCCGCGTCTGCTTGTCCCACCCGATGACCGATCCGGGCCCACCGGTCACCTCCGCGATGTCTGGTGCTGACGTGTTGGCATCGTCGGGGGCATTGCCGGACACGGCGAGCTTGCGGTTGACCAGCGTGACTGCGCCCCAGCCAGCCCCGGCCAACAAGGCGAAACTCGCCAGGCGTCCCAGCGTGCGGTGGTCGGCGGCATCGCCACCGAGCACCGCAGCGGCCAGCCGCGCAGAGGTCGCGCTCAGTTTGGCCTCACCGTGGCCCGCGGCGAGCAAGAGGCCCGTGGTTACCGTGGAAGCAGCTATGGCCTTCGGGGTGGAGACGACGCGCACCACGTCCTCGTGGGCCCGGCCATCGGTACTGTCGAGTGCGCCTGCCTGCCCGTGGCGGATACTGGCATATCCCGCGCTGGCCAGGGTGAGTGCGGTGCCGGCTGTCGCCACCGAACGGTGTCCGGGGATCCAGCGGGCCCCGGCGGCCAGCAGCCCGGCGGCTGCCGCCGCGCCTTTGGCGGTCGCGACGAAGCGAGCCAGTGCGCGGCCCGGGCGTTCATGCTCCTGAGGTCGCAGTTGACTGACCAGCGCGGCGCTGGCCGCCAGTGTCAGCGCGTCGATGCCGACGCTTGCCCCCAGCCCCTCTTTGCCGATCCGCCGGGCGACCGCCCGCAGCAGCGAATGGCCCGAGGTGCCCCACCCGTAGCCGGTCGCCGCGGCGACCCCCGACAGGATGGCCTGGTCACGAGTGCCCCGTGAGAGCAGGTTCGGTTGAAAACTGCGGCCGGTCATGAAGGCGCCCAGCAGCACGCCCGCCTGTGCACTCAGGTCCAACGAGTCAGTCACTTCGGTTCTCACCCAGGTCAGTCTGCCAGGGGAGCCGGCAGTCAGGTGTGGTGAAGCAGGTGCCAGGCAGGATGCTCACGCGGGTTGCACCGATTCTGGCGTGCAGCCCGGCGCTCGGCAGATACCGTTCACCACATGGGATTTGACGCACAGGCATGTTTGATCGGCGCTGGGGCGGCTGGGCTCGCCTCTGGCAAGGCGCTCGCCGACCAAGGCATCGATTTCGACTGGTTCGAGAAGGGGTCGTACGTCGGGGGGCTGTGGCAGATCGACAACGACAATGGTGGAGCCGCGGCGTACCGCAGTCTGCACCTCAACTCCTCGCGGCCGCGCACCGAGTATCCCAGCTACCCGATGCCCCAGGACTGGGCCGACTACCCGCCCTACCATCAGGTGGCCGAGTACTTCGAGGACTTCGCGGACCATTTCGGCCTTCGTGAGCGCATCACGTTCAACACCGCCGTCGAGGGGGTCGAGCCGATCGACGGCCTGGGGGAGAACGGCTGGCGGGTCACGACCAGCGACGGGCGCACGCGCAGCTACCAGAATGTGCTCATCGCGAACGGGCATCACAGCAGCCCCAAGATCCCGCACTTCGACGGCGAGTTCACTGGGGAGTCCTTCCATGCCCATGATTACCGCGACGCCGACGTGTTCGCCGGCAAACGTGTCCTGGTGATCGGGGTCGGCAACTCCGGTATGGACATCGCGTGTGATGCCAGCCGCTCGGCCTCCTCGGTGCTGCTGTCGACCCGCCACGGCGTTCACGTGATCCCGAAATACGCTCTGGGTAAGCCCGTGGATCAGCTGTCCTCACCTTTGATGGCCTACGTCCCGTTCGCGGTGGAACGGCTGGCCTACGAGACGATCGTGCGCCTTTCGACGGGCCGGCCACAGGACCGGGGTCTGCCTGCGCCCGACCACCGGCTACTCGGGGCCCATCCGACGGTGTCCGCCGAACTGTACGACCGCGTGGGCCACGGCGACATCGCCATCCGAGCAGATGTGGCAGCCTTCGACGGAACCGCCGTTCGTTTTGTTGACGGCACCTCTGACGATGTGGATCTGGTCGTTTACGCTACCGGCTACAACATCAGCATGCCGTTCCTCGATCCTGAGGTGTTCGACCCGCAGGACAACCGGATGCCGCTCTACCTGCGCATCGTGGCCCCCGACCGGCCCGGATTGTGGTTCATGGGTTTCATCCAGACCGTCGGGTCCGGTATCCCGCTCACCGAGTACCAGGCGCTGTGGGTCGCCGACGTGATCGCGGGAAAACTGCCGATGCCTGACCAGCAAGTCATGCGGCGCTGGATCGCCGATGACCAGGCGGCGATGGCGCAGCGTTATGTGCGCTCCCAGCGGCACACGATGCAGGTCGACTACTGGCGCTACATCCGCACGATGAAGCACGCCCGCCAGCCAGGCGGACCGCTGGCCCGCGTGCCACTGGCCAACCGCTTGCCGCTGGTGGGCGCGCGATGAGGGCGGTCCTGGCCGACCTGTCCACCCGACGCTATATGTGGACCGCGGCGGCGGGCAAGGTCCGTGACAACGCCGGCTGGGGTCCGGGCGGACTGATGCGGCTGACCGACATCCCCGAACCCGAACTGCCGGCCATGCCGGGGTGGCTGCGGATCGCCCCGGAGCTCAGCGGCATTTGCGGCAGCGACGTGGGCCTGGCCCACGCCAAGAACTCGTTCGTCATGTCTGCTTTCTATGCCGATGCCCGAGCCGTCCCGGGCCACGAAGTGGTCGGCGTCGTGACGCAGGGCGCAGGGCGGTTCAGCGAAGGGGACCGGGTCGTCCTCGATCCGATCCTGTCGTGTGTGCACCGAGGCTTCGCCTCCTGCCGCACCTGCCGGGAGGGTCGCCCTTACGCCTGCGAGCGGTTCGACGAGGGTGGGGTCATCGGCTGCCAGGCGCCGGGTCAGGGTTTCTCGGAGTCGGTGGGCGGCGGCTGGGGTCAGTCGCTGATCGCCCATGAGACGCAGTGCATCCCCATCGGCAAGGTGGCCGAGCATCGAGCGGTGCTGGCCGAGCCGGCCTCCATCGCGCTGCATGCGGCGCTGCACTGGCAGCGCACCGGGGATCGCGTGGTGGTGATTGGCCCCGGCACGATCGGTCTGCTGGTCGTCTCGGCGTTGCGCATGTTGCATCCGGACCTGAACATCGCTGTGGTCAGCCCGGGGGATTTCGGGGCCCAGCAGGCACTCGCCAGCGGCGCCAGCCGGATCCTGGCCCCTGGTGCCCAGGCTGTCGAAGCCCTGGCAACCAGCGATGGCGGCCGCGTCATACGACCCCGGATGACCAAACTGCCGATCCTCGAACAGGGCGTCGACGCGGTGTTCGACTGCGTGGGCCACGCGGACACGATCGACCTCGCCCTGCACCTGCTGCGACCCGGCGCGATGCTGGTGCTGGTCGGCGCGGCTGGCAAGCAGACCGTGGACTGGAGTCTGGTGTGGAGCCGGGAACTGACTGTGCAGGGCACCATCAACTCCGGACCGGAACCCGCCCTGAACGGTCGGCGCACCATGGCGCAGGTCGCTGAGTGGCTGGCTGACGATGATTATCGTGTGGACCATCTGGTGACGCACACGTTCGACATCGACGACTGGCAAGAAGCGTTGTCGGTGGCCTCAGCCGGTCCGCGCTCACATGCGGTGAAGGTGACTCTGCGGCCCGGGTCTGCGGCCTAGCCGTAGTACGGCTCGGCCCATCCCAGGTAGGGGCCCCACCGGTCGATCGAACGCCATGGCATGACCTTCACGCGGCCACCGGGCATGTTCGTGACGACCTTGCCGCGTCCCACGTAGGTGGCTACGTGGCCGGCGGGATTCGACGTCCGCCAGAACAATTGTGCGCCGATCGGAGCCAACCGGTTGGCGTGGCCGTAGCCGGCGCGGCGTGCGCGGTACCACTGCCGCAGTGCGGTGGACACCCGGTTGTTGGCGCCGTAGGCGTTGTCGGCCAGTCGAAGGCACCCATTGTGGTAGCCGGCGCGGTTCTGCCGCGCCCAGGTCATCAGCCGTGACACGGCCGTCATCGGGGTGTAACGGGTGCCGCGGGTCCGCATGCTGATCCCGGCGCGGGACGTGCGCAGGCCAGCCGCCACGCGCTTGGACGCCGGGGCCACGGGAAGCGCCTGGAAACTGGTGGTCGCCGAGGGAGCTTCGACCTGTGTCACAGGCGCGAGGTCGGGCGTCTGGACGGGCAGCGCCGTCGTAGGTGCGGTGGGATCGAACGTGGGCTGCGCGGTGGCAGGGGTGTCGGGGATTTCGGTGACCGTGGGTTCGGGAGTCCCAGTGACCGTCGGTTCCGGTGCGGGGGTCTCTTCGGCCACAGCAGGTGCTGAGGCGAGGACCGGGATCACAACTGCGGCACTGATGACCTTGTTACGAATGCTCAATTCAACTCCGATGTCGAGGACGTGAAGATGTACCTGGAATCGGGCGCCAGGGCCCTTCGTCGGAAAGGTGCTGCTCGCGCGTCGGCTGTGTGCCGACGGCCTATCGAGCGAGACCGCGTCTGGTGACGCCGCGCTGACCGGCTATCGGCCGATCCGGCAACCCTTCCGTGGCAAATGTTTCGTAAGAAGCTCCAATGCGTTTACTGCTTGGTTTCCTAACCACCGTAGCCACACACTTTGGCTGGATTGGGGCATCCT
>JAKOZM010000062.1 GCA_029779995.1 Actinomycetes bacterium | reverse complement strand
TTCCCTCGAAGCCGTTCCCGACGCGGTCCGGCCCTACCTCCTGGCCAATCCCCTCACCTGGGTGCTCGAAGGGATGCGGTGGGCCATGCTCGGCTCGGCCGCTCCTCCGGTCTGGCAGATCGTTGGCGCCGTCGTCGTCAGCGGTCTCGTCCTGTTTGCCGGACTGCTCGTGTTCCAGCGCTACGAGCGCGAGTTCGCGGACTTGATCTAAGGAGCTTTCATGAACCTACCCCGAGTAGATGTGGTGATCGCCTCCAACCGCGGCGGCCCCTTCCTGGACGAAGCCATCGACACCGCCCTGGATCAAGAAGGGGTGTCGGTTCGGCTCATCCTGGTTGACGACGGTTCGCCGAACCCTGAGTTCATGGAACGGGCGGCACGTCGACGCGAAGGAGTCGCCGTCGTGCGCCAGCCGGCGCAGGGTGTGTCAGAAGCCCGCAATACCGGGCTCCAGCACGTCGAGGCAGACCTCGTCGCGTTCCTCGACGATGACGACGTCTGGCATCCCCGGCGCCTGCTCAGGCTAAGCGAAGTGTTAACCGCGGATCCGGAGGCGGTTGGGGCTTACTCGGGTGGGTGGTTCCTGGACGATGCCGGCGAAGCCTGCGGGGTCCCCTGGGGGGCTGCCCAGGCCAGCCGTGAGGACCTTCTCCGCGGGATCGCCCCGTTACCTATCTTCGGGTCGGTGCTCTTCCGGAGCCAGACCTGTCGTGCCGTAGGAGGTTTCGCCGCAACCTACCGGTACGCGGAAGACGACGACTTTACCCTTCGAGTTCTTCAGCGAGGCGCACTCAGGGGAGTGGATGAACCGCTTTTCGGCTACCGGCGACACGCGAACAACGTGTCGAACACTGATCGACGAATCACGGCAGCCGCCTCCGACCAGATGCTTCGGGCCAGCCGCGCCGACGCCCTTGCGCGGGGGGACCTGACTGCAGCGGACTGGCTTGATGAGAACCGTCGCCGACTACGCGGGGGCGTCGCGCGAGGCTTCGGGCACGAGATTCCTGCTCGGCTCCGCGTCCGAGACTTCTCGCGCGCTCGGGAACTGTCCAATTACGGCCTGCGAACGGATCCACGAAACTTGGTCCTGGGGGTGGCTCAGAAGCTCGTCTCCTTTGCCCGATCGACCGTGGGTGCCAGACGGTGACAGTGCCCAAGCATCTACGGCTGCAGCCCAACGCCTACGTGCTGGCAGCCGATCCGGCGTGGATCGAGGAGAGCGTCGCCAGCTACTACGACTTCGTCAAACGCATCTTCGTCAGTTTCGACGAGACGGGGACGTCGTGGACGGGGCACCCCCTCGACCCGACGGAGGCGGTGAACCGTCTGAAGGCGCTGGACCATCAGGGCAAGATCGTCCTCGCGCCGGGCAGGTTCTTCAGCCTGGGACGAAACGCCCTCGCCAGCGAAACAGCCCAGCGGCAGAACGCCCTGGACCTGGCGAGCGAGGGTGCCGCCTGGGTCCTTCAGCTGGACTCCGACGAGATCGTCGCCGACCCCGCCACATTCTTGTCGTGCCTCGAACAGGCTGACCGGGAGGGTTTCGACGCCTTGGACTACCCAGCCCGCTACGTCTACCAGCACATACGGGACCGGTGGTACCTGGAACGTGGCCGACGGCTGTGGCGCGCTGCCGCGGCATACCCCGGGGCCGTCGCCGTGCGGGCGGGGACCCGGTTGCGCCTGTCCCGCCAAACCGACGCGGCCCTGTTCCGC
>JAKOZM010000046.1 GCA_029779995.1 Actinomycetes bacterium | reverse complement strand
ACCGGGCTGTCGCCGGTCGCTGTGCGGGTCGACGGCGCCAACGTGGTCTTGGCCTGATCCGGCAACCGTGGCGGATAACGACGACAGCCTGATCCAGCGCCTGCCGACGGTTCTCGGGGGCGTTCTGGCAACGCTGGCCTTCGTGATCGCCGGCCTGTGGGTCAGTGGCAAGGCGGGCCTGCCTTCACCGCAAGCCGTACTGTCCATGGCTAAACCGCCTGCAGCGCCGCTGACCGGTCCCGTGTACGCGGTAGGCGACTCTGTGCTGCTCGGCGCGAAATCGTGTCTCAAGGGCACGGTTGTGAAAGTCAATGCGGCGGAGAACCGGACCATCACCGAGGGCGCGGCCCTCATCGAACAGAAGGCCGCTGACGGGACCCTGCCGCCGCGTGTGGTGGTGGCGCTGGGCACCAACGGTCCCTTCGGGTTCAAGGTGCTCGATCGGATCATGCAGGCCGCCGGACCTGACCGGGCGGTGTACTTCCTGACCGTCGAACTGCCGGACACCTACACGTACGAGGGTGATGTGAACCAACGGCTGCGCGCCATGCCTGCCCGATGGCCGAATGCCCACGTCATCGACTGGAACGCCAGCGTCTTCGCGCCAGGGCTGTACCCCGACGGCATTCACCTCAATCCGCAGGGGTGCCAGGCTTACACAAATCTCGTACTGCAGGGCGTCGAGCGCAGTTGAGGCCTACCGGGAGCCGAGCAATGCCCGGACCGCGTCGGCGATCATCGCCCCGCGCACCTCGTAGCCGGCAGACGTGAGGTGAATGCGATCGCCGGCGAGGTACTGCGGGTTGCTCTTGATGAACAGATCCCAGCGCAGGACCGACAACTGCGACGACTTCGCGTCCTGGCGTGACAGCATGCGGTTCACCCGTGCGTACTCGGCGCTGCGCCACACGGACACCCACAGAACTGGTCGGGAGCCGGCGCGGGCCAGGACGGTCTTGACGTTGCGGCGCATGGTCTTGGCGTCCGGTGCGTCGTTGGTACCCAGGGCCAGCACCCACACGTTTGCGCTCTGGCCGGCAGCGAGGCGGGAGATCCCGGTCGGGGTGCTGCGGCCCACCTCGGCATCGACGGTGATGCTGCGAAACTCAGCGCTGAGGTTGGCTTTGATGGCGCTGGAGGAGCCGATGGTCAGTGAGTCGCCTTCGACGAACAGGCCGTCGAGTTGGGCACCCGTCGCCGGAGCGGCGGGCGCGGCCAGGCTGAGTGCGACCAGCGCGCCAGCCATCAACTTCACCACGTCTACGTTCCTCACTGAATTAGCCTTGAGGGGTGGCAGACCCGAGGTCCTACCGACCACCCGCGGGTAGCATCCCGCCTTTACCAGGTGTTTACAGATTTAGAGACTACGACACGCGGGTGATTTACGTCGGAAAAGCAACAAATCTCCGTTCGCGGCTGTCCAGTTATTTCCAGAATCCGGTACACATGCATCCGCGCACCGCCACCATGGTGCAGACCGCGTGCAGCGTCGACTGGGTGGTCGTCGACTCCGAGACTGAGGCGCTGCAGCTGGAGTACCAGTGGATCAAAGAGTTTGCGCCGCGTTTCAACGTGAAGTACCGAGACGACAAGTCCTATCCCTACCTGGCGATCACGATGGCCGAGCAATATCCCAGGGTCATGGTCATGCGTGGCGAGAAGCGCAAGGGGGTCAAGTACTTCGGCCCGTACGCACAGGCATGGGCGATCCGGGAGACCGTGGATCAGGTACTGCGCGTCTTCCCGGTCCGCACCTGCAGCAACGGGGTGTTCCGGCGCTCGGAGCAGATGGGCCGGCCGTGCCTGCTCGGCTACATCGGTAAGTGCAGCGCCCCCTGCATCGAGCGGATCAGCGTGCAGGACCACCGCCGGCTGGCCGAGGATCTGGTCGCCTTCCTCGGTACCGGGACTGATCGCTTCATGCGGGACCTGGAGCGCCAGATGCGTGCCGCATCGGCGGTTCAGGACTATGAGACGGCCGCCCGGCTGCGCGACGATCTGGGAGCGCTGCGCAAGGCGATGGAGCGCACTGCGCTGGTGCTGCCCGGCGACACCAGTGCGGACCTCATCGGTTTCACCGAGGACGAGTTGGAGGCGGCCTTCCAGATCTTCCACGTGCGCGGCGGCCGGGTCCGGGGTCAGCACGCCTTCGTCCTGGAGAAGATCGCCAATGAGCCGCCCACTGAACTGATCACGGGCGTTATGCAGCAGCTCTACGGCGAGGATGATGCCGATATCCCGTACGAGGTGCTGGTGCCCGTGCTGCCCGAAGCGGCGGTCGAACCGTGGCTCGCCTTGAAGGCAGGGCACCGGGTCACCGTGAAGACACCGCAGCGGGGTCAGAAGCGCGCTTTGCTGGACACCGTGACCACAAATGCCGTGCAGACGCTGCAGTCGCACAAACTGCGCCGTGCCGGCGACCTCAGCACCCGGGCCGCGGCACTCGAGGAGATCGGCGAGGCCCTCGAGATGGACGTCGCGCCGCTGCGGATCGAGTGCATCGACATCTCCAACCTGCAGGGCAACGATGTTGTCGCGTCCATGGTCGTCTTCGAGGACGGACTTCCGCGCAAGTCCGACTACCGCCGCTTTGCGATCCGCGGGGTGACCGGCCAGGATGACGTGGCCAGCATCGCGGAGGTGGTGCGCCGGCGTTTCACCCGCTACCTCGCCGAACGCGCCGAGGCCTCTGACATCGAGTTCGGACCCGCCGGGGGGGCCAACGACGAGCGCAAGGCCTTCCGTTACCCGCCGAACCTGTTGCTCATCGACGGCGGCAAACCGCAGGTGGCCGCCGCCCGCGCGGCCCTGGCCGACCTCGGCATCGACGACGTCGCGGTGGCAGGTCTGGCCAAGCGCCTCGAAGAGGTGTGGATGCCGCAGTACGACGACCCGATCATCCTGTCCCGGCGCAGTCAGGGTCTGTACCTGCTGCAGAGGATCCGGGATGAGGCGCACCGGTTCGCGATCACCTACCACCGGCAGAAGCGCAGCAAGCGGCTCAGCAGTTCGGTGATCGAGGACATACCTGGCGTGGGCCCCCACCGGCGCAAGGCCCTGATCAAGTCCTTCGGCACCCTGGGTCGGTTGCGCCGGGCGACCTGGGAAGAACTCGCTGAGGTACCGGGCATCAGCCCCGATCTGGCACACGTGATCGCTGACCATCTGGCCAAGGACACGCCTGCACCAGCGGTCAATGTGACGACCGGGGAAGTGATTGACGATGATTGACCCAGGGAGGCTGTGATGAACAACCCGAACTTCGAAGTGCTGATCGTCACCGGGATGTCTGGCGCGGGGCGCAGCACGGCGGCCCGCGCACTGGAGGACGCTGGCTGGTTCGTGGTCGACAACCTGCCGCCGTCGCTGCTGCAGTCCACGATCGACCTGTTGCAACCGCGTCCCGACGTACAGCGTCTGGCCGTGGTCGTGGACGTGCGGGGCGGACCCCTGTTCTCCAACCTGGTCTCGGTCACACAAGCCCTGCGGGAGGCCCACGTGAACGTGGGCATCGTCTTCCTCGAGGCGTCCGAGGAGGTGCTGGTCCGTCGCTTCGAGTCGTCACGGCGCCCCCACCCACTGCAGGAAGACGGCACCCTGCTCGACGCCCTGCG
>JAKOZM010000029.1 GCA_029779995.1 Actinomycetes bacterium | reverse complement strand
CCGTTCCCACCAGCCGTTACGAGCCGTCATCGGGCTGCGGACTCTGGATCCGGAGCACAGGGTCTTCAACCATGACGGTGAGACCGTGCTGCTACGCACCCGCGACCCGGCCGAAGCGCTCGCCGAGCTCTATGCCACGGGCCGGCGGCACGTGTGGCTGGAGGGTGGGCCCACGGTGGCCGCCGCCTTCCTGCGCGCCGGGCTCGTGGATGAAGTCATCGCCTACATCGCACCAGTCCTGCTCGGCGCGGGGCGAGCGGCGGTCGCGGACTTCGGAGTGGACACCATCGCCCAAGCCCTGCGCTTGACACTGCTCGACGTCACTCGCGTCGGCGGGGACGCCCGCCTCACGCTGACGCCCGTGCCATCCTGATTGCCGTGAGCGAACCCACGATCCCGGCAGCGGACACCAGAGACTGGACCTTCGTCATCGAGCACGGTTGCCCCGAATGTGGGTTCGCGCCCGCGCCTGCCCAGCAGACGGGAACGCGGCTGCGGGCGACACTGCCTGCCTGGCAGGAGGCGCTCACCGCCCCCACCGCCCGCGAGCGCCCCGCCCCGGCAGTCTGGTCAGCGACCGAATACGCCTGCCATGTGCGCGACGTCTGCGAGTTGTTCCACCAGCGTCTGCAGCTCATGCTCACGCAGGATGATCCGGTGTTCGCGAACTGGGATCAGGACGCGACCGCGCTGGCGCAGGACTACTTCCACCAGGACCCCGGCGTCGTGCTCGCCGAACTCACGACCGCAGCGACTGCCATAGCAGCAGCCTTCGATGCCGTCCCGGACGATGGCTGGGACCGCCCGGGACGGCGCAGCAACGGCTCGGCTTTCACCGTGGGCACCTTCGCCGTCTACTTCCTGCACGATGTCGAGCACCACGTGTGGGACGTGAGCCGCTAACTCCTAGATGTACTCGGCAGGGACGTTGGTGACGTGTCGGTGCTTGTGAAAGGGGAGGACCTCCCGGCTTAGTGGAGATGTTCAACGTCTTCACGACCAGGAGGTTCTCGTGTCCCACGCTAATGCCCGTTTGACTGTTCATGGCCGCCGACTACTTGTTCAACGAGTGATCGAGGATGGCCGGCCGGTGGCTCACGTGGCCAAGGAGATGGGGGTGTCTCGGCAGTGCGGGCACCGTTGGGTCAACCGGTACCTCGCCGAAGGGGACGCTGGTCTGCACGACCGGTCCTCACGACCACGCAGCTGTCCGTCGCGTACCCCGGCCGCGGTCGAGGCGCAGGTCATCGCGATGCGTCAGCAACAGCGGCGGGGTCAGGACTGGATCGGCCCGGAGCTGGGTCTGGCGCCGCGGACCGTGTCGGCGATTCTGCGCCGTCACCAGATGCCGTACCTGCGTGACTGCGACCCGCTGACCGGGCAGCTGATCCGCGCGTCGAAGACCACCGCGAAACGCTACGAGCGGCCGAAACCCGGGGATCTGGTGCACATCGACGTGAAGAAGGTCGGCCGGATCCCACCAGACGGCGGGTGGAAGGCCCACGGCCGAGGAGAACGCCCCTGTCGCAAACGCGGCGTGGGCTACGACTTCGTGCACGCCGCCGTGGACGACCACTCACGGATGGCCTACGCCGAGATCCTGCCCGACGAGAAAGGCCCAACCTGCGCAGGTTTCCTGCTGCGCGCCGCGGCGTTCTTCGCCAGCCATGGCATCACCGTTCGGGAGATCCTCACCGACAACGCCAAGAACTACACCGTGAGCCGGGACTTCGCCGACGCGGTCGAGGCACTGGGCGTCAAGCACAGACGGATCCGACCGCACTGCCCCTGGCAGAACGGCAAGGTCGAACGCTTCAACCGCACCCTGCAGACCGAGTGGGCCTACCGGCAGGTCTTCACCAGCAACGACCAGCGCACCAAAGCCCTTGACCCCTGGCTGGACTTCTACAACACTGAACGACGCCACTCAGCCATCGGAGGCCGACCCCCGATCAGCCGCGTGTCACCAACCTGACTGCCGAGTACACCTAGAGCGAGGCCTGCGCATACCGCACCACGATCTTCGTGGGGGTGTCAGCAGCCTGGAAGGTGCAGCGCCAGTCAGCCACCGAGTACATGCCTGCAGTCCCGGGGTTGACGTACCGGAAGGAAGTGGCCTTACACCGGAAGCCGTTGACCGTCACTTTGGTGCCCTTCTTCAGCGCCTCACCATCGGTGCCCGCGGCCAGTTTGGCCACGTTCTTGTACGTCAGGTACTTGGTGAAAGCACGGGAAACCTGTGTGGCCTCGACGTCCATCTCCGGCACCTTTCCGGCGCTGCTCAACGGCCCGAGGTACTCACCGCTGAGTTCGGGGATGACCACCTCCGAAGGGTCTGTCGCGGCATGCGCAACACCAGTGCCGGCCAGTCCAATCACGGCGACCACAGCCACGGTCATTGACTTGTTCATTTCCTACCTCCCAATAGGTCGTGTGCGAACACCTTACGTCGCACCAACGACACTCTCCGTCGATCATTGGACTGTTCGGGCCATCCCGAGCCAGCGGCGATCGTTGGTACGGTGCGGTGACCGTCGGTCGATAGGGGTCCCATGAAACGTCGAGTAGTGACTGGCGTTGTCTCGGCCATCTGTGTCGGTGCGCTGCTCGCCGCGGCACCGGGCATGGCTGTCGCGGATGATGACCCTCCCGGCCCACTGAGCCCGGCGCTGCAGGATGTGTCGGCGGGCAGGTCATCGGACGGCTCCCTGACGCCGGCGAGCAGCATCCTCACCCGACCCAACGGACGCGTGGTCATCAATGTGCGCCTCCGCGACACCACCGAAGACAGCCTGGCCAGGCTGCGAGCCGCGGGGGCCCGCGTTCGCTTCGTCGACCAGTCTCTGCGCACGGTCACCATCACCATGGCACCCGAGGACGTGGGATCTCTGGACGGGCTCGGACCACTGGTGGAGTCTGCCCAGGAGGTGCTGACTCCCATGACCAACGCGGCCTGTCCGACGGGCCCGTTCGTGTCCGAAGGGGTCGGTCAACTCAAGGCGGCCTTGGCGCGCAGCCAGTTCTCCGTGACCGGCCGGGATGTCACCGTGGGCATCCTTTCCGACACCTACGACGTGACGAACGGAGCAAGCGTCGATGTCAACGCTGGTGACCTGCCTGGAAGCGGCAACCCGTGCGGCAACGGCACGACCGTGGGCAACCTCGTCGAAGGACCCGGCGATGGCAGTGACGAGGGCCGAGCGATGGCGCAGATCGTCCACGACGTGGCACCGGGAGCGAAACTGCTGTTCGCCTCAGCATTCCTCGGGGACCTGGCCTTCGCCCAGTCGAT
>JAKOZM010000027.1 GCA_029779995.1 Actinomycetes bacterium | reverse complement strand
AGTGTGAGCATGTTGACGACCCAGTTCACACCGATCAGTACCAGGGCGATGCCGACCTGCGGCCAGAATCCCAGGTCGGGGAAGAACATGTCGCTGAGGACCACGGAGAACATCAGGTAGACACTCGGCACCCACAGCGCGACATTGAGCCAGTACCACCAGGACACGCGGGTGCCCCAGCGGTTGCCGAACGCTCGCACGATCCATGAGTAGATGCCGCCCGTGTCGGGGTACGTGCTGCCCAGTTCGGCGGTCATCAGGCCGTAAGGCAGGAAGAAGAGCACGATCATGACGACCGTCCAGACGATCGCGGACGGGCCGATCTGCGCTGTCAGCGTGACCTGGCTCAGCAGGAGCATGGCGCAGACGCTGAACAGGATCATGTCGAACATACGCAGCGCGCGGGGCTGGGCACTCATGATGTCACCGCCGCCAGGTAGCTCTCGATACGACCCTCGTGGTAAGCCCGCAGCGCGGGGGTAGGCTGCTCCAGGCCGGGGGTGATGTACCAGGCGAGCAGGCCCTTCTCGGTGTGCAGGCGGTTCTCGCTCTGGTCGTAGATGATGCTCTGCGGGGAGTCCATGACCTCGACGGTCGCCTCGACGCCGCGTGACGCCGGCAGGCAGTGCATAAATTTGGCGCTTCGTGGAGCCCGTGCCATGAGTGCCGAGCTGACCTGATAGCGAGGCTTGAAGGCCTTCACCCGGTCCGGGATCTCGTGTTCTTGACCGAACCACCACCATAGGTCTGTGTAGATGAAGTCGGCGTTCGCGACCGCATCCTCGACGTCCTCGGTCTCGAAGTACCGGCCCCCGAAACGCTGTTCGTTCTTCGCGATCTCATCCAGAACCGTGGGCCACTGGGCCTTGATGCCGTACTGCTCAGGGCGGGCGTGGATGAAAGTGCCGCCCATCATGGTAACGATGGTGGCGGTCGAGGTGCAGACGTTCGTCGCGTCACCGACGAAAACCACGGTCACGTCCTTGAAGGGTTTGTCTGTGTGCTCGGTCATGGTGAACACGTCGCAGACCGCCTGGGTCGGGTGGTTGTAGTCCGTCAGGCCGTTGATGACCGGGACTCGAGCGTGCTCGGCGAAGTCGGTGACGGTCGAGTGCTTGAAGGCACGGATCTCGACCGCGTCGACCATCCGGCTGAGGACCTCAGCGGTGTCGGCGATGTTCTCCTTCTCGCCGAGGTGGATCTCGCCCGGCTTGAGATACAACGCGTGGCCCCCGAGTTTGGTCATGGCGACCTCGAAGCTCACGCGGGTCCTCGTCGATGCCTCTTCGAAGATCATGCCGAGGGACGCGCCCTCCAGCAGCCTCGGGCAGGCGTTCTGCTTGTCCGCTTCCTTGAGCAGACTGATGAGTTCCATCTGGGCGCGGATGACATCCGGACCCAGATCCTGGGTGTCGATGAAATGCATGACAACCTTCCGAATCGGTAGGTCGTCGAGGGGGAGGTCCGATGTCCCTCCCGATCGGCGGTCCCCATTTCTCTGGGGGCATGTCACAGTGTACACAAGACTTGAGCGGTCGCTCAAGTGCCTGTATCCCCGCTGGCGCTGGAAGAAGGCGACTTCCGGGGCCACAGGGTTGAGGGTCCGGGCGGTTCAAAACTCCGCATCGGGACGCGGAGGTTGCGGAACTTTGACCCTTCCCGCGCCCGATATGCCTGGTATGCACGGGGCAGGTGGGTCAAATCTCCGCATATGCGCTTGTTGCCCAGGCCGTCGTGCGGAACTTTGAACCGGTTGCGAACGTGTCCGGACCGCCAACCGCACCGTCGGTGGCGGGCCAGCCTGACGGACCGCGCCGGACGAACAGGTGGTGGGCGTCGGGGCGTAAAGCAAAAGGCCGCAGCCTATACCGCCTCCAGCACCGCGACGCACTGCTAGTGCGCTATAGTGCACTTATGGATGAGAGTGGCCTGGCAGTTGCCATCGGCAAGCGGGTCCGCCAGGAGCGGCAGGCCCGCAACTGGACCCTGGATCACCTCACCCATGTGTCCGGCGTCAGCCGCAGGATGATCATCAGCGTGGAGCAGGGTGAGGCCAACCCCAGCGTTGCCACCTTGCTCAAACTCAGCGACGCTCTCGGCATCGGCCTGCCCGCTCTCGTGGAGCCGCCCGAACCAGCTCCCTTGCGCTTGGTCCGCGCCGGCGACGGCGCTGTGTTGTGGACGAGCGCCGGCGGCGGTGCGGCCGTGCTCGTCGCCGGCAGCGAGCCGCCCGACGTCGTAGAGCTGTGGGACTGGACCCTGGCAGCCGGCGACAACTACCCCAGCGAACCGCATTCGGCGGGCACGATGGAACTGGTGCACGTGCACTCCGGGCTCTTGACCATCGAGGTCGCTGGGCAACGCGTCGACCTGCAACCCGGGGATGCGGCCTCGTTCGCCGGGGACATTCCTCACGCGTACCGCAATCCGGGCGAACACCCGGTGCACTTCTCCCTGTCCGTCTTCGAACCCGGAGTCGGCATCCCGAAAGGTCGATCATGATCGAGCAATTCCTCGACGGTGCGCGCGTCGACGCCGCCGTCTTCGCCCTGCGGCCGGACTACCGCGCGCTGCTCATAGCTGCCGACGGGATCGCGCCAGGCCCGAGCGACGAGGCCAGCGAAGCGCGACTGACCAAGGCCGAGGCCGTTGCCCGCGAGGCCCTCGCGCATACCCCGGTGGACGAGTTACCGCACATCGCCGCGTGGCGCCAGGCGTACCGTGCGTTCGGCGCGAAACCACAGCGAACTCGCAACAGTGCGGAGGCGCTGATCCGGCGAGCCGAGGCGGGTCTGCCCCGCATCAACCGGCTCACGGACACCTACAACGCGGTCTCCGTGCGCTACCAGCTGCCCGTCGGAGGTGAGGACCTGTCCCGCTACTCAAGTTCGCCGCGACTCATCCGCGCCACCGGCGAGGAACGCTTCGAGACCGTCGCCGGCGGGGAAGCGGTCATCGAGCACCCCCTCGTCGGTGAGGTGGTGTGGGCCGACGACGCCGGGGTGACGTGCCGGCGCTGGAACTGGCGGCAGTCGCCGCGCACCGCCCTGACCGACGAAACCACCAGTGTGCTGTTCATCCTGGATGCCCTCGACCCCCTGACCGACGATGTCCTGCAAGCGGCCGCCGACGACCTGATCGCCGCCTTGACGCCGCTCCACGTTGCCCAGCGCTGGTTGCGCGCCTGATGCTCATCCACCCCTGGGACGCCGCCCTCGACGAGGAGGAGTGGCAGACGTGGCTCGCGCGGTCGGGACGGTTCGCCGTGCTGGCCGTGAACAACCTCGACACCACGCAGGCGCCACACGTCATCCCGACCCACGTGACGCTGGCCAAGGGCGAACTTCTCATGCATCTGGCCCGGCCCAACCCGGTCTGGCCGCACCTGCAGGCAGCCACCGAGGTCAGCGTCACCGTCATCGGTGACTACGCCTTCATCCCGGGGTACTGGCGGCACAAGGGCGGGCCGCCCGAGAACGGCGTCCCCACCAGCTACTACTCAGCGGTGCAGTTCACCTGCCGCCCGCACATCGTGGACGATCCCCAAGCGAAGGTGGATCTGCTCACCGCGCAGATGGCCGACTTCCAGCCCGAGGGCGGCCACGCGCCCCTGGCCGTACAGACGCCGCCGTACGGGCGCATGCTGTCGGGGATCCGCGGCGTGCGCCTGGAGGTGCTGCGGGTGGACGCGAAGTTCAAGTACGACGATGAGGAGTCCCTCGCGCACCGCGACGAGGTGTCGGCGGCGCTCGAACGCCGCGGCGACGCCGGGGCGGCGGCCCAGCAGCGCCGGCGACGCACGCGGATCGGGCTCTGGCGGCCACGATGAGAGTGCCGCCCTGGACACTGCCGATCGCCTCCATGTTCTCGGTACAACTGGGATCGGCGCTGTCGGTGGGGCTGATCGGGCAGGTGGGCGCAGCGGGCACCGCGTGGCTGCGCCTCACCGTCGGCGCCGTGATCTTCATGGCACTGGCACCACCCCCCCTGAAGTCCATCCGGCGCGCCGACCTGCCCGTGCTGCTGGGCCTGGGCGTCGCCACCGGCCTGACGACCATCGGCTTCCTGGCCGCCCTGGACCGGATCCCGCTGGGAACGGCGGTGGCCATCGAGTTCCTCGGCCCACTGACCGTGGCAGCCGTGCGAAGCCACCACCCGCGCATGCTGGTGTGGCCCGGGCTCGCGCTGGTCGGAGTCGTGCTGATGACCCGACCCTGGGAAGGTGAGGTCAACGCCGCCGGGGTCGCCTTCGCCCTGCTCGCCGCGGTGGGCTGGGGCGTCTATATCGTGCTGACCCAACCGCTCGGCGACCGCTTCGAGGGGCTTTCCGGGCTGTCTCTCACTATCCCGATCGCTGCGGTGACGGCCGCCTTCTTCGGGGTTCCACAGGCCATGGGCCACCTCACCTGGTCGATCCTGCTGACCGCGGTGGGGTTGGCGATCCTGCTGCCCGTCCTGCCCTATGCCTTGGAACTACTGGCTTTGCGCGAGATGACAGCCCACGCGTTCGGAACCCTGATGGCCCTGGAACCGGCGTTCGCCCTGCTGCTGGGCGCGGTCGTGCTGTCCCAGGTCCCGCAGGTCTGGCAGGTGGCGGGCATCCTGCTCGTCGTGGCGGCCGGGGCAGGTGCCCAACGCGGAGGCCGCCGGCAGCCGGCGGGAGTCGGTCCCGACCTCGACCTGCGGACGGTGGATTGAACCGCCAGAGCGGACACTGCATTCACCTGCGGACTAGCCTGATCCCGTGCGGGCACTCGCGATCGTCGTGGCCTCCAGCGCGCTGCTGGGCGGCCTCGCCTGGGCGCAACCGCCGGCAGCCGCACCGGCAGCCGAGTCGAAGACGCAACCCGGCGCTGCGTGGCCCACGATGCGCCACGACCTGCGCAACACCGGGGCCTCGGACATCCGCGGTGTCGATCCGGGCATCGATCCGTGGACGTTCCAGACGGGGAAGGGCATCTTCAGCACCCCAGTTGTCGCTGCCGACGGCACCGTCTACATCGGCAGCGCCGACCACAACCTCTACGGTCTCGACGAGGCGGGCCAGGAGGTCTGGCGCTTCGAGACCGGCGAGATCATCGACACCGCGCCGGCGCTGCTGGACGACCAGACCCTGATCATCGGCTCCGGTGACGAGAAGATGTACAAGGTCAGCACCGACCCTGCCATCCCCGCCCATCAGCGCACCGTATGGACGTTCAGCCCGACGCTGCCCACAGTCGATGGGCAACTGGTGAACTGGTGGGAGGGCAGCCCCAACGTCGGGCCCGACGGGGTGATCTACCAGGGCAACACGGGAGGCGGAGCCTACGCGGTCAACCCCGACGGCAGCCAGAAGTGGGCCTACCAGGCGAACAACGCCGTGTGGACCGTGCCCGCGATGGACGACTCCGGCACGACCTTCTGGGGCAGCGTCGACCAGCGCCTCTTCGCCCTGTCGGCCGACGGCACCCAGCAATGGCAACGCACGACATTGGGCTACGTCACATCCTCGCCGGCGCTGGACACCGCCGGCACCATGTATGCCGGGTCCTTCGACGGCACCCTCTACGCACTGGACACCGCTGACGGCAGCGTGCGGTGGAAGCTGACGACCGGCGATCACATCTACGCCTCACCGGCTCTGCTGGAATCCAATGGGACCCTGGAGCAGATCATCATTGGCTCCACAGACGGGTTGCTATACAGCGTCAGCCCCGACGGCGACATCCTCTGGACCTACGACACCGGCGCGCCGATCCGTAGCTCACCGGTGATCGGGCAAGCGCCAGTGCCCGGCGGCCCGCCCATCGTTTACGTGGGAGCCGCAAACGGTCACGTGGTCGCTGTCAACACCAACGACGGCTCCCGGCGCTGGACGTTCGACACCACCTCGACTGAGCCAACCCTGACCGCGCGCAACCAGCTCAACTCCTCCCCTGCGCTGGGCACCAAGGGTGTCTACATCGGCAGTCAGGACGGCGCGGTCTGGTTCGTGCCCTACGACTACTGCCTGCGGGTTCCCAATGAGGGCCGCTGCACTTCCGGCGAGTTACCCACCGATGGGCAGTACCTGCTCGGCGTCGACGTTGGCGGCGGCCTGGTGCCAGCAGCCCAGCCCGTGGCGATCAGCCCCGCCGGCTACATGACGGGGCGAGTGCTGATCCGGGAGGCCGGCCGGACTGTGCCTGCCCGGATCGTCCCCGAGGGTGTGCAGGTCGCCGTTGAGCCGCACTTGGAGACGCAGGTGTCGTTCTCCGGCGATGGCCGCTACGTCTTCGTGCGGCCGCTGGAGATGCTGGCTGCCGACACCGAGTACCGCGTCACGCTCACCGGCCTCGTGACCACCGGCGGACCCCGCCTGGCCAATGTCGCGGTGGGTCCGGGCGATCTGGCGCCGTACACGGGATCCTTCACCGCGCGCACAGGTGCCGACGGCGTCGCCTGGAACCCGAGGGTGCAGGCTGATGAGACCTCCGGACTCTCGTTGTCGCGGCTGGCGGTGCCACTGCCACCGATGCTGACCAGCGTCAACCAGATCGGCTTCGACTTCTACGACTGGATCGGCGGCGCTGTTCGCACCGGCGACGACAACACCGTGGTCTGGTTCGTGGGAGCCAAACGGAACGAGCAGGGCCAGATCCTCGCGGACCCCAGCGCCAGGTTCGCCTTCCCCGTCTCAGGCCGGCAACGCGGCGGAACCTTCGAGCTCAACGCCAGCGGCGTGAACTTGTGGTTCACGTTCGGACCGGTGCCGCTGCAACGCTTCGACCTGCGGGGGACCTTCGGCCCGGATGGCCAGGTGGAACCGACCTCGCAGTTCCTGGCCGAGGCGGTGTGCCAGGACATCCCCAGTTACGGGGCACTCATGCCGGCGACCGGGATGTGCGACACCGCGGGGGTCATCACCGCCGCCGGCACCTTCCTGGGGCAGACCGCGAAGAGCCAGGCCCTGCGACGGGTTCCCGGTCTGGAGGTGGGCGCGGTGACCTACACCGACGGTGTGGTGTCCGCGGCGATCAGTGCACCGCCGGGGTATACCGCGGATCAGCATTACGTCGGCATCCTGCTACTCGACGCGCAAGGGCGGCCGGTTCCATTGGACTACTGGGCCAATACCCGGATGCGGACCAGCGACGGGGGGCAGATCACGGGGGTGGACGTGACCGCCCCGGGTCTCTCGAGGTTCACCGCTGTGGTCATGACCGATGCCTTCCCTGCGAAGACCCAGGAGTTCGGATGATCCGCGCGGTGGTCGATGGGGTCTTGACGGTGCTACTCGCCGTCGTCGTGGGAATCGGCATCGCCTTTGGCGTCGGTTACGTCGGGCTGACTGACACCGTGTGGTGGCACCTCGGTCCCTGGCTGGGCGGCCTGGGACTGCTGGGCACCTGGCAGCAGTCAGTGGACTCGACGGTGGGGGTGGCCTGGACGGTCACGGCCACCGGTGTGCCGCTGCTGGTGACCGGCGTCGTTGCCCTGTTCATCGCCCTGCGAGCGCATCGCTCAACGTGGATGGGCGCACCGTTGGCGGCGCTGGCCGCCGCGGGTGCGTCCGCACTGCTCGTCCTGGCCACGCGCGCCTCCGACACGGTCACGAACGCGGCTGGCAGCGTGACGACCGTCGAAGGCCTTTCGTGGTGGACTCCCGCCGGCGCAGCTGGCGTCGTCGCCGTACTGTGGCTGCTGCACACCGTCGGCCGGACCTGGTGGCAGACGGGCCGTGGGGTGGCGGTGGGGCTGCTGGTCTGGCTGGGGGTGCTGCTCACCGGTGCGGTCGCCGCCGGGCTGATCTACGTGACTAGTTCGACCGCGGTGGGTATCGCCGCAGCGCTGCTTTACCCGCTGGCCGGGACGCTGGCCCTCTTCGCCGCAGCCGGCGCACCGGTCGAGGCCGCACTGACCCGCCTGACTCCCGAGACCGCCGACGTGAGCACCTGGTCGCAGTCACTGGTGTACGGCGTGGGCGGGACCGTCGCCGCGATCGTGCTGGCCGCCCTGGTGGGGCTGGTCCTGCGGCTACTCAAACACAGGTCGACCTGGTTGGGCGCCCTCACGGTCACACCCCTACTCGCAGCCTTCCTGGCCTGGGCCATGAGCTCGCGCGTACTGGTCCCCGATGCCTTCGGCGCCTCCTCGCAGGTGACCATCAACCCGCTCTACGCAGCCGCGGTGGGATTCGGTCTTGCGGTGGTGACGCGGTTCTGTGCGGGTGCTCCTCGGCGACCGGTGGCTTCTGCCTCTGCACCCGCGTCGGCGACCGACGATTCGATCGAGGCCCTACTGGCTCAGGTCGGCCAGAACCCCTGAGCCTAAAATCAGATCATGCTTAAAGGATTCAAGGAATTCATCCTGCGCGGAAATGTCATCGACCTCGCCGTCGCGGTTGTCATCGGGGCCGCCTTCACCGCCGTGATCGGCGCGGTCAACACGGCGCTCATCACCCCGATGGTGAACAGTTTCTTCTACATCATCGGGGTGAGCAAGGACGGCATCGGTGGCACCCTGACCCTGCCGGGGGACCAGGTCATCAACCTGGGCATCATCATCGGGGCGGTCATCACGTTTCTGGTCACGGCGGCCGTCGTGTACTTCGTCTTCGTGGCTCCCATGAACCATCTGAAGGGCCGGTTGACCAAGCGCCAGGAGGAGGCGGCGGAGACTTCGGCCGAGGAACTTCTGGGCGAGATCAGGGACCTGCTCAAGGAGCAGAACGCCGCCAAGTAGCCGGTGCCAGGACGTCAGATGTGACGAGACGGCGCGAGTACTCCCAGCAGCATCGCTGCGCCGAGCCGGACCGTTCGACGTCGGGCTAGTGCAGGGTGACCAAGGATGTGGGCACGACGGTGCCACAGCGAAGGATTGGGCAGAAGGTGCTACGACACGCCGCGGGGAATCGCACCAAGTGCCGAACTTGGTGAGCTGAGGCGGTTGGTCAACCACGGATCCCCCGGTCGGGCCGCTGACGCATCGCTTAAGCCCTGCCCAAAAGGGAAGATGGACGCATGCAGGCAGCGCCAGACCACATCCTCGCCCGCGCCGAACGCACCCTGCGTGACCGGGTGTACGCGGCGTGCTACACCGGCTGGCACAGCCTCGAGCTGAGCATCGCCGAGGAGACCCCGGACCCGATTCCTTTCGCTCAGGCCAAGGCGGCCACGTACACCCCAGCAGGCAGCGGAACCCTCTGGGGCCGGCCTTGGTCGACCACGTGGTTCCGTCTGCAAGGCCAGGTGCCCGCGGACTGGCCGCTGGAACAGACCGACCTCGACATCGATCTGGGCTGGACGTGGGGCCCGGCCACCGGCGAGGCTCTGCTTTACAGCGACGCGGGGACAGCGGTGGAGGCGCTGAGCGCCGGCCGTCCCCGCATCCCCGCCCACACCCGCAACATCGACTTCTACGTCGAGGCCGCCGCCAACCCCATGCCCACGTTCGACTGGTACCCGACCGACACCTCGCTCGGGCCTGACCCAAATGCCGAACCCCGCCTGTCCGTCTCCCGGGCACAGATGGTCAGGATCAATCGCACGGCGGAGAAGGCAGCCCAAGACCTCTCGCTGGCAATTGCCCTGACGAAGGAGTTGCCAAATCCGGCGCGGGGCCTGACCGCCCTGTGGAACGCCTGCGATCTCATCGATGACCTGCGCGCCGATGATCCCTGGCCGGAGGTCATCGAAGCCTTGCGGCCGCTGTTCGAGGCGCCCAACGCGGCCAACGTCCCACGGTTGCACGCGGTGGCCAACGCCCACATCGACACCGCATGGTTGTGGCCGTTCCGGGAGACGGTCCGCAAGGTGGCTCGCAGTTTCGCCAACGTACTGGCCGTCATGGACGACGATCCGGACCTGGTGTTCGCGTCATCGCAGGTCCAGCACCTGGCATGGGTGCAGCAGCGCTACCCGGACCTGTTCGCACGGATCAAGGCCCGCGTGGCCGACGGCCGCTGGATCGTCGAGGGCGGCACGTGGGTCGAGCCCGACGGCAACATGCCCAGCGGAGAGTCGTTCGCCCGGCAGTTCCTGCAGGGCCAGACCTGGCTGCGGGACCATCTCGGGATCACCGCCACGTCCTTCTGGCTACCCGACACGTTCGGTTACTCGGCGGGGCTGCCGCAGATCGCGCGGGGTGCCGGCTGCGACACCTTCATCACGCAGAAACTCTCGTGGAACTCGATCAACGTGTTTCCGTACACGACCCTGCTGTGGGAGGGCATCGACGGCTCCCGGCTCCTCACGCATTTCCCGCCGGCGGACAACTACAGCTGTGCCGTGCTCCCGGCCGAGCTCACCAAGGCCGGCACCAAGATGGCCAAACAGGCGGTGACCGAAGGCCTGTTCCTCTATGGCTTCGGTGACGGCGGCGGCGGTCCGACCCGTGAGATGCCGGCGCGTATCGATCAGTTGCGAGACACTGAGGGCCTGCCCCGCATCGAGCATTCCACCGTGGCTGCGTTCTTCGATGCCGCCCGCACTGCGGACCCTCCACTGTGGTCCGGCGAGTTGTACCTGGAGTATCACCGGGGAACGTTGACCAGCCAGGCAGAGATCAAGCAGTTGCACCGCCGCGCGGAGATCGTGCTGCGGGAAGCCGAGATCTGGTGCACAGGTGCCACCCTGCAGCGCAGTGCTCCCTACCCCGGGACGCACCTGCGGGACATGTGGCGCGAGCTACTGGTCATGCAGTTCCACGACGTCCTGCCCGGGACGTCCATCGGCTGGGTCCACGACGAGGCGCGCGACCGACTGCGTGCTGTCATCGAACAGGCGGAGGTACTCATCGATGCGGCGCTGCAGTCTCTGGCCGGCGACGGTGACGAGGCGCTGACCGTGACGGCCTCGCCGCACGGATTCCCGGGGGTGCACGCCTTCGGGTCCGCGCTCGGGGTGCTCGCCGAGATGCCCGGGCGGGCCGTGCCCGGCGTGGTCGGCGAGCAGAGTGCGCAGCGGGCGATCCCGGGGCACGCCAGCATGCCCGCCACCCCGACGCCCTTGGCCACTGCGCATGGGCAGCTGATCACTGTGCGCAATGACCGGCTGCAGGCGACGCTGACCGAGGGACTGGTGACGTCGCTGATCGCCGACGGTCGCGAGGCGGTGCCCCCCGGCGGCGCCATCGGGCGGCTGCGCCTGCACCCCGACCGGCCCGTCCGCTGGGACGCGTGGGACCTGGACGAGCAGCACCTCAACGGCACGCTGGACGTGCCGGTGATCGCCGCGGAATTGATGCCGGATCTCACGGTGCAGGTGATTCGGCGCTGGCGCGAGTCCACATTCACCCAGCAGTACCGGCTGCGTCCCGATGGCGTGGAGATCCGCACCGACGTTGACTGGCACGCCGAGGACGTACTGCTGCGCATGGAGTGCGACCTCGACGTGCTGGCGGCCTCCGCCTCGGCCGAGACGATGTACGGCTTCCTGCAGCGGCCGATCACGCAGAACACCAGCTGGGATCGGGCGAAGTTCGAGACGTGCGGGCATCGCTGGTTGCATGTGGGGGAGGCGGGCTTCGGAATCGCGCTGCTGACGCCGACCACGTACGGCTCGCACATCACCCGTCACCCACGTGGCGACCGGGGCCTGTTCACCCGCGTGGCGTTCTCGCTACTGCGCGCGCCGGCGTTTCCAGACCCACGACGGGAGGCCGGGACGCACAGTTTCACGCATGTGATCGTGCCTGGTGTCGGCCGTGAGAAGGCGGTAGCCCTGGCCGACCAGGAGTCCTTCGGCGTGCGCACCGTCACCGGCTCGGCCTTCCCGGCTGTCATGCGCTGGTCCGGGCCCGGGATCGCCGTCGAAGCGGTGAAACTCGCCGAGGACGAGTCGGGTGATGTGATCGTGCGCATGCGGGAGACGCTGGGTGCCCGCGCCACGGGATCATTGGAGGTCTCGACCGCCCTCGAATGTGATCTTGTCGAACGTGTCCTCGGCCCCGCCGATCCGCATCACCTGCAGTTCAGTCAGTTCGAGGTGAAGACGCTGCGCGTCCGGCACTGAAAGGGCCTGGCGCTGACCGGTCACCGACCGAACGAACGGGCGTAGGCTCAGCACCGTGCGGGCGATGATACTGAAAGAGTTTCGCGAACTACGACGTGATCATCGCACCCTGGGGATGCTCGTCGGCATGCCGATCATGTTGTTGATCGTGTTTGGCTATGCGGCCAACTTCAACGTCGACAGCATTCAGACGGCGACGTTGGGGCCGCAAGCCGCGCAGGCCGCCCAGCTCCTCGGGCAGGTGCCCAACGCCCCCTTCGACGTGGTCACCACCGACCCGGGCGGCGATTCGCAGACAGCCCAGGACATGCTGCAACGCAACGAGGTCGACGTGGCGGTCGTCACCGGCACACAGCCACCCGTCGCATACATCGACGGATCGTCGCTGTTCACCGCCCAGTCGGCTGTAGCGATGTTCAACCGGTTGGGGGACCGGATCAGCGTGCAGATCCTCTACAACCCGGACCTCAAGACGTCGTGGGTCATGGTGCCGGCGATCATCGGGCTGATCCTGACATTCATCGGCACGATCATCACCAGCATCGGCATGGTCAAGGAGAAGCAGTCGGGGACCATCGAACAACTCGCGGTGATGCCCCTGAAGCCCAGCACCGTGATTCTCGGCAAGATCCTGCCCTACTTCCTGCTGGCGTCATTGGACATGGTGCTCGTCACGGTTCTGGGCATGCTGCTCTTCGATGTGCCGTTCAATGGCAGCGTGGCGGTATTCGCCTTGGGAGCGGGACTGTTCCTGTTCGTCGTGCTGGGTCTGGGGGTCTTCATCTCCACGATCTCCGCCAACGTGGGACAGGCCATCCAGACGGCGTTCTTCTTCCTCCTGCCGCAGATCCTGCTGTCCGGGATCATCTTCCCGCTCGATGCCATCCCCTGGGGGGTGCGCTGGATCAGTTACTTCCTGCCGCTGACGTACTTCACGATGATCAGCCAGGGTGTCATGCTGCGTGGCGCTCCCCTGGACTCGCTGTGGTTCCCGCTGCTGATGCTGACGATCCTCGCGGTCGTCGTGTTCACGGGTGCCGTTCTCCGATTCCGCCGGACACTCGCCCCGGGCGGCCGACGGTGAGGGCCGATCACCTCATCGTGCGGTACGGCGCCACCCTCGCCCTGGATGATGTGAGCCTGGACTTTCCACCCGGACGGATCACGATGGTTGTGGGCGGTGACGGGGCGGGAAAGACCACCCTGCTGCGCGCCATCGTGGGCCTCGTCGGCGTGCAAGGCACAGTGGATCGCCCCCCTGCCCACGAGATCGGCTATATGCCGACGGGTGCCGGCAGCTGGTCCGATCTGACCGTCGATGAGAACGTCGCATTCATCGGTGGCGCCTACGGCCTGCGAGGTGTCGCCTTGCAAGAGCGCGCCGAGGCACTGCTGGGCGCAGCAGGACTCGACGGGGTGGGGGACCGCCTCGCCGGGCATCTCTCAGGGGGCATGCACACCAAACTCGGCTTCTGCCTCGCGATGCTGCACCGTCCCCGCCTGCTGGTGCTCGACGAGCCAAGCACCGGCGTGGACCCGGTCAGCCGGGTGGAGTTGTGGCGCATGATCAGCGACGCAGCGGTCCACGGCGCGGCGGTCCTGATGTCCACCACCTACATTGACGAGGCCGAGCGGGCGGGATCAGTAACGGTGCTGCAAGAAGGACACGTCCTGCTGTCCGGAACACCCGAGGAGATCGTCGCCGCCTGTCCCGGCCACATTGTGGCAACCGATCATCCGCAGCGGCCCGAACTGGCATGGCATGACGGGGACGGTTACCGCGAGTGGTTTCCCGAGCCGGGCCATGGCGACCCTCCGACTCTGGAGGATGTCTGCATCATCGCGTCCCTGCAGGGGTCCCCATGAGTGTGATCGAAGCGCGCGATCTCACGTGCCGGTTCGGGGACTTCACCGCTGTCGACGCAGTGAGTTTCTCCGTGGCTCCTGGCGAGGTCGTCGGCTTGCTCGGGGCCAACGGGGCCGGCAAAACCACGACCATCCGCATGTTGTTGGGACTGCTGGCCCCAACTGCCGGAGCGGCCTTGCTCAATGGCGGCCCCCCGGACCGGAGCAATCGCGCTGCTTTGGGATACGTGCCGCAGGGTTTGGGGCTGTACCCCGACCTGACTGTCACGGAGAACGTCGCCTTCTCGGCGCAGGCCTACGGGTGTCAACCCATGCCCCTGCCCAAGTCCCTGGCTGCCCTCGGCGATCGCCTGGTGGGATCCCTGCCTTTGGGGTTACGCCGGCAACTGGCTTTTCGATGTGCGGTGCAGCATGGACCCAGTGCCCTGATCCTGGATGAGCCCACGTCCGGCGTGGAGCCGTTGGCGAGAGCACATCTGTGGGACGAGATCAGGGCTCAAGCCGGTCGCGGGGTGGCGTCGCTGGTCACGACGCACTACATGTCGGAAGCCCGCCAGTGCGACCGGCTCATCCTGCTGGCGGACGGCCAGGTCGTGGCCCAGGGCACCGAACAGGACATCGTGGCTGGTACCGAAGTCATCGCCCTGGACAGCGAGGACTGGACACGTCTGTTCGCCGTGCTGGCGGACGCCGGCTTCACTGTGATCCTCTCGGGGCGATCCGTGCGTGTGGTTGATCCTGCTGAGACGAGTCTGCGGGCT
>JAKOZM010000188.1 GCA_029779995.1 Actinomycetes bacterium | reverse complement strand
CAAACGTTCGTTTATGTAACAACCTCGTGGGGAGGTTAGTCACTCCGGATCAGAGCGTCGGGGCCAACGGTTGTAGCCAAGCCTTGGATCGTTCGACCGCAGTCGTCGAATGAACTCGACCTCAACCCGCACTACCTCGCTGCGGGTGGCGTCGGAGGATTCCCAGAGAACCTGCTTGCGGATGGTGAAGTCCCGCCGCTGCTCCAAGGTGAAGTCCTGCTCGACAAGGGCGCTATCGACGCTGCCGAAGTAGGTCAGGGCGTCTGTGAGGTCGGAGCCGATATAGATCTTCCCGTTGGGGTAGGTGATCTTGTAGACGCTCGGCACTGGGTCAGTGTCGCAAGCACTGACGCGCGACAGGGACAACCCACCGCCACAGCGTTTCCGCGCCACCCGGGGAATGTCAGGGGGTGGGAGTAGACAAGTAGTGATGAGCACACGCACAGGCCGGGTGAGGACGGTGTCGAGGTCGAGGGCCACAGCCGTCGGCGTCGGTGAACCCCTGCCTGCGGCATAACCGTCGACCATGGGAGGTCCGTGATGCAGGTGCCGCCGTTCGAGATTCCCGGGGAGGTTTTCATCGACCCCAAGACCGGGTATGCCGTGAACATCCCCCTGGGGTACCAGGGATACCCGGGATGGCAGCACGATCACCACGAGGTGATCCAGCGGATCCAGTTGCTGCGCCGAGAACTCGGCATCATCATCGACGACGACCACTTCATCCAGCCTCCCACCGGACGCCCGTCAGATCTGCTGCAGGACTACATCGAACAACACGGCCTCGACGAGCTGGCCGCCGAGCTCAGTGCCCGCGTCCAGGACGCCTTCGCGCACATGAAGGCCACGCACGGCACGATCATCAAACGCCGGCTGCCCACCAGCCGTCGCCGCCACCGGATCGATGCCAACCGTGACCAGGGCGGGTCGGTGGTGGTGGAGCCGATCCCGGTCGAGGAGTCCAACCGGCTGTTCGAGGAATGGTTCGACCAGGTGCTGTTCGTGGACGGCCCCGACGACGAACTCCCCGAACTAGAACCCGAGGACGATGACGAACCGGAGTAACTCCACCGGGTCGGCTGGGGGTCGGTCGGTGGAGCACGACGGCGTTCACTACCGGTCAAGGGGCTTCGCGCAGCGCTAGGCGATGATCGGCTGGAAAGGTCGATAATCGGACCTGTCGGCCAGTACATGTGAGGGGGCACACCGATGCCGGGACAGAGCAAGCCAGGGATCTGGCTGATGGAGGGCAGTTGGTCCAACAGCGTCACTGATGTCCGCACCGTGAAACCGGTGCTGGAAGCCCTCGAGCAGGCCGGCCGGGCACGCACCGTGCCGCTGACCTTGAATGACACCGACGACCTGCGGCAGGCGTTGAAGAGGTGGGGCCAGAAGCAGCATGCACGCTTCAATATCGGCTACATCGCTTTGCACGGCACCCCGGGCACCCTGTACGTCGGGCGAGAAGAAGTGGATCTGCGTGAGCTCGGCGCGGGTCTGCCGAAGGACTGCCTGAAAGGAAAGGTCCTGCACCTCGGATCCTGCTCGGTGCTTGATCTGACACCGAAACAGCGCCGGGAGATACGCGCCGAGCTGGGCGTGAAGATGCTCACCGGCTTCACCGAGGATGTGGAATGGTTCGACGCGCTCGCGTTCGAACTGCTGCTCTTCGACGTCTTGACCTACTACAAGAGGCCTGACTTCGCGCAGGCGTACATCACCAAGAACTTCGGCCAGTTCGCCAAACGTCTCGGCTTCGTCATGGTCCGCCAATAGGACACCCCCGATTCTCCTGTTTTGCGCAGTAAGCCCATGACCACCAACCGCTTACACCGCCAACTCCATCTACGAGATCGGCCAGTCCCGTAAACGCATCCGGAAGGCCCGCAGGGGATCAACAGGAGCACCCGCTACCAGCAGACGTTCTCCGGCGATGATGGCTCTGGGCGCCTGGTTCCTAACTCACCGGGTACGTCTGCCTACCGATCTCGGTCATTCCAAGGTCGTCGGACGCGACGAGTTCAACCGGCGTTGTCAGGTCGTCGAGTTCGTAGGCCATGGCGTTCTCGACGGTGCCGCCCTCCTTGATCTCCTCTGTTTGGCTGTCCCGGAACGCACTATCGGGAAGCGAGCCCACTCCAATCTCGTTCTCGGCGTTGGGGTTGTTGTCCTGATAGGCGGTGAACACAAAGATCCACTCCATGGGACTGAGGTTCCCGCCGCTCAGGTTGGTGATCTTGTACCAGAAGGCGATGACCGGCTTCTCCCCGTACTCATTGCCCTTGTTGCCCGGCTGAATCACCTTGTGGTCGGTGATCACAATCTTCATCTCCGGGGTCGTGAGCACGCCATCGACGAAACTCGTGTCACCTGCGGGAGTCGCGCTCGCCACATCGTCTGTGGCAACCGTCGGCTGTTCAGGTTGCGTGCTCGCCGACGGACTCCCCTGGCCGCGACTGAGAGCCAGCCCAACGATGACCAGCGCGCCTACGATCATCAGGCCGATATATAGCGGGGCTTGATACCAGGGCTTGTTCGGCGGCGGGGCGGCTGCCCAACCTGCCGCGATCGGCTCCCACGCAGCGCCGTTCCACCGATGCCCATTCACCACCTGACCGATCTGATACTGCGGCATGCCCATGCCCGGGTTGGCCCCCCAACCTGGCAAGACCTGATCCCAGGTCGTCCCGTTCCAGCGATAACCGTTGACCACCTCGCCGATCTGATGTTGAGGAACAGCCGGACTCGGGTTCGACCCCCAACCCGGCAAGACCTGATCCCAGGTCGTCCCGTTCCAGCGATAACCGTTGACCACCTCGCCGATCTGATGTTGAGGAACACCCGGACCCGGGTTCGACCCCCAACCTGGCACGACCGGCTCCCACGTCGTCCCGCTCCAGCGATGGCCATTAACCACGTCACCGACCCGGTAGCTGGGCATCTGGTCACTCATCGCGAATCCCCGCCTCCCCTTATCACCCCACCAGCCTCGCCGGTGAACTATCTCGATTGTGTACCGGGCTTCCTGCCGCCTTCTCGCCAAGGGAATCGGGGCCCCGCTTGCCCCCCTCCGGCTCAGACCCGCGGAGTTGCCGCAGAGGCCCTGGACCCAAAGCTGCGCCATCGTTGTCCTCAAAAGCATTCGTTCATGAGACACCCACATGTAGTGTCCGGGCGCTGCTCCCCCCCGACTTACTCCTGTGCGAGGCGGCCGATCTCTTGTTGCGCGGCGGCCAGGTCGGCGCGTAGCTGGTCGCGTTCGTCGGTGAGGGCGCCGAGTCTGCCGGTGAGTTCGGCGGCGGCGACTTTGGCCTGCTCGGCGTCCGCCCGGTACTGTTCTCCCGCTTGTTGGGCGTCGGCCAGGCTGGTGGCTGCCTGTTCGAGTTGCTCGCTGAGCTGCTCGATCTGGGTGGCGCTGGTGGCGCGGTGTTCGTCGAGTTCGGCGGTGATGGCATCGGCCAGGGCCACGGCCTCGTCACGGGTGGCGACCAGTTCGGCGCGTTCGGCGGCGAGCTCTTCTTTCTGGGCGGCGATCCGCTCCTCGGCGGCTGCTACGGCTAGCGCCCACAGCTGGGCCGTGAAGCTATCGGCGCGTTCTGCGACGGCGTCGGGAACGGGTTCCTGGGCGGTCGTCACGCTGGCCTGCGGTGGCTGCCAGGAGGACATGGCCGCGCTGATGGTGGTGAACGATCCGCGGCCCACCGCTTTGCGGATGGCGTTCAGTGTGGGCCTCAGGCCCTGGGCGTCGAGCCCGTCGGCCGCGGCGTGGATTTCTTCGACGGTCAGTCCTGTGGTGGCGGGCATCCCGTGTACCTCCCGTGTTCTGTATGTTGTATGTACATGTTGTATGTATTTTGTTGTATCATCACATCCTACAACAATCCTTCCAGTTTCGCGAGATCCGCACAAGGGGTAACTTGAGTGGGTCGAAAGCCCCCCCCTCGTCGTGGCCCAGCTGACTCCCCCCGCCGGCTCGGAAGACGAGGGGGGCTTTCCTCTTCGTCTGCCCCATAGGAACGGGGGCCCCCGATACCCACTCCCCCACCACCCATTAGGTACAAATCGGGAGCCGCCCCACCAACCACCCACAGTGCGCACGGTGGGTCACTTTTCACGGTGTGGCCGGTTTCTAGCCAATCCCCTGATAACTGCCCGGGCCTCGTCGGGGGGCCGGGGGTGTCCACCCGAAGGGCAGCGGGGGGAGCTAGTTTCGCGCGCGAAATATGCGGGGACGCGACGAAGGAGCGTGCCCGCGCGTGCGGGAAAGTTGCGGAGGCGCTGGCCGCGCCGCGCGCGGCTTGACGCACTCGGACCCGCGGCGCACACTCGCGGCTCAGGGGAATGCCCCACCATGTAGCGAGCGGCGAGGCTGCCCGTGTCGGGGGCCACGTGAGTGGGGGGTGAGCTACTTCTTCTCTTGCGCGGCGGCCAGGGCTGCGCGGATGAGCGCGGAGCGGCTGGGGAAGCCTCGCTCGGCCACGAGCCGGTCAAGGACGTCCGAGTTGCTGGGGGTCATGCGCAGTTGGATCTGGACGCCGGGTTGGGGAGCGGGCCGCGTTGGTCGGGCGAATAGGCCTGTGGGCTCGTCGGGTGTCGATGTTGGGGTGAGTTCTTCCAGGTGCGCTTCGAGGGTGTCGAGGGTGATGTCGGTGAGTGTGCGACCCGGTGCGACATGCTCACGCAGCCAGCGCTGCTGTTCAGGTGTCACATAGACGATCACGGCGCGCGGTCGTCCCGCTTTGGGCTTTGCCGGCGGGCTGGCCGCCGGCTGCTTGCTGGTCTTCTTGGGCGCGCGGGGGGCGGCGTCGGCTGTGGCCGCGGTCTGCGTGCTGGATTCTTCGCGATTCTCTGAGGCCTGGGGGGTTTTGGTTGGCAGCAGGCCGGTGAGTCCGGCGGATCGTGTGGATCCGAAGGCGGACGCCAGGTCGACCGGGGGCAGCCCGCTCATGCCTTCACCTCGGCGGCTGCGATTTTCGCCAGGATCTCTTGGGCGAGCTGCTGGTAGTCCCCTGCCAGACCGGTCACGGAGGCGGGCACATCGCGCAGGTCGATCCTGGGGTTCTTAAGCCGCTCGTACCAGCTGGGCAGGTTGGCGGCGTCGGCCTCGAGTTCGTGGACGACGCGGCCGTCGCGTCGCGATGCCCGGGCTGAGGCTTCGGAGTGCCTGACGACGGTGTCGAGGACGGGGGCCACTCCCCCAAGGTCGGATGATAATTCCTCGCGGGCTTGTTCACGGATCGATGTGGCACTACTGCCCGCCCCGAACAGGACGACACCGAGCAGGTCCACGTCGGCGCCGGCGTTGCGGGCTTCGACGAAGCGGCGTGCGATCGTGCGCAGCCCCTTGCGGCTGCTGGCATCAGTCTTGCTGGGGATGATCAGCCAGCGGGCCGCACCCAGGGCGGCGTCTTGCAGGGCCGCTCCCCCGGGCGGGCAGTCGAGCAGGATCAGGTCGTAGTTGTCGCTGATGGGCTGCAAAGCGTCTCGTATGGCACCGACGGTGGTCGCTGGTGTGCGCTGGCGGCGCATGTTGAGAAGGCCTTCGAGTTCTTCGGTGCGTTCCCCTGCGGACACGACGTCGAGGCGTTCCCGGGCTGATCCGGAGATGGTGGCAGGGGTTCCGGTGGCGACCGCGGCGAACAGCGCTTGGCCTTCATCATCAATGTCGGCGCCGGTGTAGCCGAGGTCCTCGGCCAGGTTGCCTTGCGGGTCGAGGTCGACGAGCAGGACTCGGTAGCCGGCGGCGGCCGCCAGGGCGCCCACGTTCGCCACGATCGAGGTTTTGCCTACTCCCCCTTTGCCGTTCATGACGGCCACGCAGCGCGGCAGACCCATGCGTCGGATTCCTTTCCTTCGAACTGAAACGTGCCCCATGGTGCCATGTCGCGTTGCAATGCGCGGGGATTGACGCGGGGCGTGTCGCTATATGCGTTGCATGCTGCCATGCACCTTGTGTCGCGGGTGGTGTAGCACGTGTTGTAGCACTCATTGTCGCGAGCACGCTTACCTGAGTTGGTTCTCAGCCGGCGGCTGTGTGGTGGGGTGAGGCTGTTGGTGGGCTGGTGCCGTTGGCGTATTCGGCGATCCAGGCATTCTCGTCGGCGACCAGGGCGGTGGTGATTTCGTCGAGAATCAGCTGGCCGGGGGTGATGGTGGGGGAGCGGCGGCGTTCGAGCCAGGCTCGCCAGGCTGCGCGTTGGTGTGTGTGCCGGGTGTGTTGGTGGTGCCAGTCGGCCCAGCCTCCGAGTCGTCGGGCGAGGTCGGTGGGGTCTGCACTGCCAGCAGTCCAGCCGGTGTGGGGGGTGACGGCAGCGAGGTGCCAGCCGGCGAGCAGTTGGAGGGCCTCGAAGACGCGTTGGCGGGCGTATCCGAGCTGAAGTGCGATTTCCCGGGCTGTGAGGGGTCCTGTCGCTTCGCGAAGGGTTTCGTAGACCTCTCCGGCCAGGTGGCGGCCTAAGGCCCGAAAAACGGGTCTGAGGCCGACGCGGCGGCCACGGGCTGGTTTGGCGTGGTAGGCCAGTTCAACATTGAGACGCCAGACGTCAGCGTCACGACCGCGGCCGGTGGACAGGCGCTGGATGAGGCCTTCCTCGGCCAGGGTGTGCAGGGCACCGGCGGCGGTGACGTGGGAGACGGCGGCCTGCTCGGCCAGGGCTCGTACACCGATGTTGACCAGGACGCGGCCTTGGACGTGGCCGGCCCAGATGACGGCCGCGGTGATGGCGCGCAGGGTGGGGCTGTGGCTGCGGGCTCGGGCCAGGTCGCGGGTGTGCGTGGTGAAGCGCCGGAGGGCGAGGTGAACGTCGTCAAGGTCAGGAAGCGGTGGGTGGGGTGTGCCCCCCCTGTGTACCTGTTGGCTTGTGTAAGGAATCCGGACAGTTCTTCCGCGCACATTTTTGGTGCGTTGATTTCGCGCTTTGCGCCAGTCGCGCAGCAGCGCGGAGTGGTGTTTGGTGCCGTAGGAGTCCCGCAGCCAGCTCCAGGGGCCTTGCAGGGAGGCTTCGACGTCGGCGTGGCTCCAGCCGGCGGCGACGGCCGAGCAGATGACCGAGTAACGGGCTTCGCTGGGGGAGTCGAACTCGCGCTGGGGGTGGGTGCCGGTGCGGGCGAGCTGGTCCGCGGCCGCGGAGATCCGCCGGCGGGTGATGCCCACCACGGCGACTCCCAGTTCGCTGGGGGTGGGCGCTGGGGTGGTGGCTTGGGCGGCGCCGATGCGGTCACGCAGGTGGGTCCAGGCGTGGCTTGGGGGTCGGCTGCTGAGGGCGTGCCGGGCGGTGTGCAGGGGCGTCGTAAGGCGTTGGTAGCCACCTGAGCGGTGCGGTGAGCCGGGTGGGCGGATACAGCCGTGTTCGATGTTGAGCAGGGGGGAGGGGTCCAGGGTGGCCCAGCGGAGGGCGAGGGCGGTGGCGACTTGGCGCACGTCCCAGGCGGCGGCCGGTTGGGGGAGGCGGGCGTAGACGTGCCAGCCGCCGGTGGGGCCCCGATCGGCGATGGGGTGCAGGCCGACGTCGGTGAGCAGGTCCAGGGCGTCGAGGGCGTCGCGTTGGGCCGATCGGGGGCCGTGGCCGTGTTTGGCGTCGAAGTCCAAAGCGAGCACAGGCAGGCGCCGGGTGTGGTCCCACAGCATGACCGCGGCGGGGCCGCTGGGGTGGTGCTCGGCCAGGGGTCGTTGGGCGGTGGCCGGGTAGGCGCCCCGGCCGTTGCGGGTGACCATGACCCGCATCGAGGTGATGGCGGCGATCAGCGGCGCG
>JAKOZM010000540.1 GCA_029779995.1 Actinomycetes bacterium | reverse complement strand
ACGGAGATCCCGTCCGGAACCGCCAGATGACCGCCTCCAGCACCAGTCGATGATCAGTCCACGGCCTGCCCGCACGCAGCGAACGACCCGGGAACATCGGCTCCAACACAGCCCACATCTCATCGGTCAACACATCACGCTCAGACACGAAACCAGACTGCCCCACCAACCGCACAGAGATTGTCAGACACGCCCTAGTCGCCAGGATTGTGGATGGTCTGGTCTGACGACACCCGATACTCAAGGAAGACAAAGCCGCTGGGGAAAGTGCGGTGGTCCGTCAGCTCGAGTGCACCTGGCAGCAGAAACACCGGGGTCCCCGCCCCGACCGCCACCGGAGCCACGAGCAGGCGCACCAGGTCCACCAGACCCGCCTGAAACGCACCGGCCGTCAGGTGCGCACCTGCGATACTCACCGCCTGGGTGGCGGTGGCCTTGAGCTGCGCGACCTGCGCAGGGTCGAAGGTCCGGGCGACATGTGTGCGCGGACCAGCGCTGTCGAGGGTGCGCGAGTACACGATCTTGTCCGCGGCATGCCAGATCGACGCGAAGTCACGCATGATCGGATCGTCGTCATCCATGTCGTCCCAGACCCGCATCACGTCATAGGTCCGGCGGCCGTACAGGTGGGTCCCGCAGGGCCGCTCGAGATCGTTGACGAAGGCATGGACCTGCGCGTCGGGAGCAGCCCAGGCGAAGCCGCCCGCTGCATCGTTCAGATACCCGTCGACTGAGCACAGAGCGGTGTAGACGAGGTCGGCCATCAGGTCCGCGCCCGCAACCACGCGATGACATCCGCGGTGATCTCATCACGGTTGGTCTCGTTGAAGATCTCGTGCCGGGCACCGGGATAGATCGTGACTGTGACATCGGTCAGTCCGGCGCCGCGATAGCGCTGGCCCAGCAACTCCACCAGCTGGCCGCCGCCCGCCAGCGGGTCATCACCGCCGGAGGTGAGCAGGATCGGCAGATCGGCGCGGACGCCGCTGGGTTCAGCAAGCTCGCCAGCCGCCGCGAACATCATGGGGATGGTCTCGGGCCCAGTGTCGAATCCGCACCAGGGGTCTGCCACGTAGAGGTCCACCTCGGCCTCGTCACGACTCAACCACTCGTAGCCGGTGCGCTGCTCGAATCCGGCATTGAACGCCTCCAACCCGACCGGACCCTCCGACTGCGCGAGGCTCGCCGCCAGTACG
>JAKOZM010000534.1 GCA_029779995.1 Actinomycetes bacterium | reverse complement strand
ACAGCGGCTCGTTTCCTGTCCGAGGCGATCACAACAGTGCTCATCGCGCCCGGCGAGCACGGCTGGTACCGGTATCACCCGCTGATGCAGGATGCGGTGCTCGACCTGTGGCGCCGAACGGATCCATATCGGCTGGCGCAGCTGCAAGCGGCAGCCGCGACCTGGTACCTGGGTCAGGGTCTCTTGGACACGGCGGTCTCGTATGCGATCAGTTCCGGTGACGGTCCCACGCTGGGTCACGTGGTCTGGGCGGCAGGCCAGGTGGCCCTGCTGCAGGGCCGGACCCAAACCGTGCTGGGCTGGCTGAACCGGATCAGCTCTGCCACCATTGATGCCGAACCCGAACTGAGTATGACGGCCGTGTGGGCGAACGTGGTCGCCGGTGATTACGGGAATGTTCTCCGGCACGCTGAACAGACGCAGTTCCTGATGCCCGGCGACTGGATGGAACATCCCGCGGACTTCAGTATCGGTGCCCACTTGGCCTTGTTCATGGCTACCAGCCATGCCGGGGTCACGGGGCCCGTGCAGGCCCTAAAGCTCGCTGAGGTGGCCCGCGATTGCGTGGATCCCACCGACCCTCTCATGCCACTGTGCACGCTGATCCTGGGCTTGAACCAAGCCCTCACGTGGCAGCCGCAGGCGCGCCAGACGTTGCAGGAGTCCGAAGCGTTGGCCCTGGCGACCGCCGCCGCCCCCTCGACGCGCGTTGAAGCCCTGTGCATGTTGGGGCTACTCCTACTGGTGCAAGGCGACGAGCAAGCCGGGTGTGCGTCTATCGATGACGCGCGGACGCAGTTCACGATCAACGATCTGGGGCAGATGGGAACCACGACCGGCGTCCTGCTGCTGGCCGAGGTGGCCCTGGCCTGCCACCGGGGTGGTCCGGCTGAGATCCGACAGGCAATCGATCGCCAGCAGACAGTGGGAGCCCAGATTGCGCCGATCCTTCAGTGGTACCGATCCCTGTCCGGTGGCGTGCTCGCGTTCGCGAGTGTCCGGATCGGAGATCATGATGCGTACCACGATTACGTCACCTGGTGCCAGGGTGACGGCCTGTGCCGACAGTGGGCGGTCAAGGCACAGCTGCAGTTCGCAGCGGAAACACCGCTCACGCAGTTGACACCGGCTGAATTGCGCGTGTGGGAGTTGTTGAAGAGCCGGATGACACTCAACGAGATCGCCGGGTCCCTGTATCTGTCGCGGGAGACCGTGAAGAGTCACACCGGGTCCATCTACCGCAAACTGGGGGTTTCCTCACGCAGGGAAGCCCAGGATCTGGCCGACAACTGGGGCTGAGTCAGCCGTTCAGCAGGGCGCCAGCCGCGGCGATCTCCTCAGAGTCGCCGGCCGTCGGCACCCACGGCAGTTCCAGGCCGTCCCGGCCGAGGTAGCGCGGGACCACGTGGATGTGGAAGTGGAAGACGGTCTGCCAGGCAGCCACTCCACACGAGTTGAGAATGTTCACGCCGTCTGCGCCGAGCCGGTCGATCGCCCGTGCGGCGATGTCGCGGGCCAGCACCATGCAGTGTTCGAGGTCGGCTTTGCCGATCTCCAGCAGGTCCGTGGAGTGCGCCTTCGGGATGACCAGCGCATGGCCGCGGGTCGCCGGGTTGATGTCCATGAAAGCGAGAGCGGTTTCGGTCTCGGCGATTCGCAGGGCGGGCAGGTCGCCGGCCACGATCGCGCAGAAGATGCAGTCCATGACGGTGAGCATAGCCACGGCACTGGCTGCGCCGGCCGGTGCGCAAATGGGCACTTGCTGCTGCGACACGCCGCGCGGAATCGCACCTTGTGCCCAATTGCGAGTGGGAGTCGGGGGCGCCAGTGACCACATGGCACCCACCGCGGCCGAATACGCTTGCCCATCATGGCCGAGCCCCTGAAGAACATGTTCAATGAGTCCGTCCTGCGCGGAATCGCCGAGACGCTACCGGTGAACCCGCAGGAATTCGTTGCCGACTGTCTGATCGGGTTCGAACCGCTGGGTCTCATGGACCGGGCGCGGCATGTGGCACGGGTGATGCGCGATCACCTCGACCCCGATCCGGCCGCAGCCATTGAGCAACTCGCCTTCCCCGCAGCTGACGGCTTCTTCTTCTACAACCCGCACGCGTTCTTCATCCAGGAATATGGCCTGCCGGCCTACGAGCAGTCCATGGCCGCGATGTACGAGCTCACGCAGGTGTTCACCGCGGAGTTCTGCATCCGTCCGTTCATCAGCGCCTATCCGCAGACCATGCAACGCCTGCGTGAGTGGACCGGTGACCCCAGCGAGCATGTGCGCCGTTTGGTGAGCGAGGGTACCCGGCCGCGTCTTCCCTGGGCGCCACAACTGCCGCAGTTCCGACACGATCCCGACCCTGTCATTGAACTCCTGGACCTTCTCAAGGACGACCCCAGCGACTACGTGGTACGCAGTGTCGGCAACAACCTCAATGACATCTCGAAGGACCACCCGCAAAGGGCACTCGAGGTGGCGGCGCGATGGGCACCCCGACCGGTCGTGCGGCGTGGCTTACGCACCCTGATCAAGGCCGGTGACCCCCAGGCCCTCGCGATTCTGGGGTACGGAGAGGTCCGTGCGAGGGCTGAGGCGGACATCCCGGCCAGCATCGATATCGGGCACAGACTGCGACTCGCGATCGAAGTGACCACCAACGGACCCGTGCTCGTCGATGTGATCGTGGACTTCGCAGGCACTAAGGGACCGCGGCGCAAAGTGTTCAAGGGCGGGGAACTGACCACCAGCGCGACGATCAGACGGACCGTCAGCTTCGAGCAGTTGAGTACCCGACGGGTCTACCCGGGGCCGCACACGATCTCCGTACTGCTCAACGGCCGTGAACAGTTGCTGGGAACCCTCGTCGTACGGCATCCGTGAGGTCGGGGCACGTGCCGCGGGCGCGAGCAGCCAACTGACGTGCCGGGGCGTTATCCCCCGCCACAGGTGATCCGCCGGACGGGCAAAGCGGACATGGTGGGGTGGGAGGTTCGCCATGTCAACAATGCAAGAAGTCCCCCGGCGCCACTGGGTGCGGACATTCTGGTCCACTGTGCTCATCGTGATCGCGTGCGCCCTCGCGCCGCTGTCCGTCGTTTCCGTGTGGGCCCGCGGTGAGGTCACCGACACCACACGCTACGTGCAGACCGTCGCGCCACTGGCCGACGACCCAGCCATTCAGCAGGCCGTTGCCGACCGCATCACCCAAGAGATATTCACCTACGTGAACGTGCCGGAACTGACCAGTCAGGCCGTCGCCACGATCTCCGGCAACAGGGACCTCACCCCCGAACAGACCGCAGCGCTGCAGGCGCTGACCGGACCCATCAACTCCGGCATCGAGTCATACGCGAACGAGGCCGTGGACAAGGTCGTCCAATCCGATCAGTTCGCCGCGGCCTGGGTCGAGGCGAACACCCTGGTTCACCAACGCCTTAACGACGCCCTCACCGGCCAGGACACTGGCAACGCCGTGCAGGTCGTGGACAACCAGGTGGTCTTGGACCTGAGCAATCTGATCGGGCAGGTGAAACAGATCCTCATCGATCGTGGCTTCACCATCGCCGAGAAGATCCCCGCAACCACGGACGCGCAGATCGTGCTCTTCCAGGCGCCCAACGCCGCCACCCTGCAGGCCGGCTACTCGGTCCTCAACGCAGTCGGCTTCTGGTTGCCACTCATCGCGATCGCACTGGCCATCGTGGGTGTCTTCGTCAGTCATGCTCCGCGCAAGGCTTTAGCGTGGTTCGGCTTCGGATTGATGCTGGCGATGGCTGTGGGAGCCCTCGGCGTCGGCGTGGCACGGATCGCCTACCTTGGCGCGCTGCCTGACGGCGTGAACGTCCCTGCGGCAACGGCATTCTTCGACCAGTTCACCGTCTTCCTCAAGCAATCGCTGTGGGCCGGGGCCGCGGCCGGTCTGGTGCTCTTCCTAGGTGGTCTGCTGATGAGCCACGGCAAGGTAGCCAGTGGCTTCCGCCGGATTCCCGTGGCGGCGGCAGCCGGGATCCAGCGCTGGCTGGCATCCATCGGGGTGCAGATGCACGGTGCGCGGGCTTGGGTGGCCAATCAGGCCACGGGATTGCGCATCGGGCTGTCCCTGGTGGCGTTGCTGTTCATCATGCTGCAGCGCTACAAGACGCCGGAGCTCGTCCTGTGGACCACGGCCGGATTGCTCCTCGCCCTGTTCGTGGTGCAGGTGTTCGCCAGCGACGATTCCTCCTCGCACACAGCAGACCCGGCAGGGGCGCCCGATACCCTGGAAACATGATTGTTGGAGTCTTCGGAGCAACAGGCCAGGTGGGCGGCGTCATGCGCACCCTGCTGGCCGAGCGCAACTTCCCCCTCGACGAGATCCGCTTCTTCGCCTCCGCGCGCAGTGCGGGAACAACGCTGCCGTGGCTTGGCAAAGACGTCACGGTCGAGGACGCTGCCACTGCCGACTTCTCCGGGATCGACATCGCGTTGTTCTCAGCCGGTGGCGCGACCAGCAAAGCTCTGGCGCCCAAGGTCGCCGCTGCCGGTGCGGTCGTCGTCGACAATTCCTCAGCCTGGCGCATGGACCCCGACGTGCCGCTGGTGGTCGCCGAGGTCAACCCGGGAGCACTGGACTCGATCCCGAAGGGCATCGTTGCCAACCCGAACTGCACGACTATGGCGGCCATGCCCGTGCTCAAGCCGCTGCATGCCGACGCCGGGCTCAACCGCCTGATCGTCAGCACCTACCAGGCCGTCTCCGGTGCCGGGCTGGCCGGAGTGCAGGAGCTCGCCGAGCAGGTGCACGCCGGCGTCAAGGACGACCTGAGCCAACTGACCTACGACGGTGCGGCGGTGGCTCTGCCAGACGCCGCCAAGTTCCCGCAGACCATTGCCTTCAACGTGGTGGCGCAGGCGGGCAGCTTCGTCGACGACGGCTCCGGGGAGACCGACGAGGAACAGAAGTTGCGCAATGAAAGCCGCAAGATCCTCGAGATCCCGGACCTGCGAGTGTCGGGCACGTGCGTTCGGGTGCCGGTCTTCACCGGGCACAGCCTGAGCATCACCGCGGAATTCGACCGCCCGATCACAGTGGCCCGCGCCCGTCAGCTGCTGCAGGACGCCCCGGGCGTCGTGGTCAGCGAGGTGCCGTCGCCGTTGAACGCGGCGGGGCAGGACCCGAGCTATGTGGGTCGCTTCCGGCAGGACGGCGACAACGGCCTGGTGTTCTTCGTCAGCAACGACAACCTGCGCAAGGGTGCCGCACTGAACGCGATCCAGATCGCGGAGCTGCTGGCCGCTCGCTGAGGTTTCGGCGCCCGAGTGGGCAGAAGGTGCGATTCCTCGCGGGGCGGATTCACGTGGTCGTTGCAACAGTGATGTCTTCTTCGAGGACCTCGGCGAGGTGCTCGTTTGGTGTGAGCCAGTCTAGGGCTTTGCGGGGTCGGTTGTTCATGAGGTCTTCGATCTCGTCGAGCTCCTCGCGGGTGTAGCGCGACAGGTCGCTGCCTTTGGGGAGGAACTCTCGTAGTAGCCCGTTGGTGTTCTCGTTGGTGGGTCGTTCCCAGGGGCTGTGCGGGTTGCAGAAGTACACCTGCACAGCGCTGGTGGCGGTGATCGCCAGATGGTGTGCCATCTCGGCGCCTTGGTCCCAGGTGACGGTCTTGCGAATCCGGGCGGGCATCCGGGCGATGGCGGCGATCATCTCGTCGCGCACCGCTTCCGCGCCGTGGTCGGTGGGCAGGTACAGCAGCATCGTGTACCGGCTGCACCGGTCAGCCAACGTCCCGACCGCGGATTGGTTCATCGCCCCGGTGATCAGGTCACCTTCCCAATGCCCGGGCACCGCCCGGCCTAACGCTTCGACGGGCCGGTCCACGATCATGGTCATGTCCTTGAGCCGGCCAGGACGTTTCGTACCGCTGCGGTGGGGCTTGCGCAGGGTCCGCCCGGTGCGCAGCCGAGCCTTCAGCTCACGTGTGAGCCCCCCGGCGCCCTGCACGTACAGGGCCTGGTAGATCGCCTCGTGGCTGATCGTCATCTGCGGGTCCTTCCCATGAAACTTCCGTAACCGGTTGCTGATCTGCTCAGGACTCCACTTCGCGGACAACTTCTCCTGGACATAGTCGTACAAGGGCTCGTTACGGTCCAACTTGCGTGCCTTGGGCCGCGCCCGCTGCTCATCGGCGCGCTGCTGGGCGACCGTGGCCTTGTAGCCGCGGCGCTGGTTGGCCGGGCCCACATCACCAGGACGGCGGTTACGGCGCAACTCCCTGCCCACCGTGGCTCGGTGACACCCCAACGACTCGGCGATCTGGGCATTGTTGCGGCCAGCGGCGATCCCGGCCTGAATCTCGATGCGCTGGGCAAACGTCAAATCTCTACCACTGCTATGAGGAACAGGTTTCACCCCACCACGCTGACGAACCCACGTGCGCCCCGTGCTCTGCGACACGCCCGCGATCAGCGCGGCTTGCTCAATCCGTTCCCCCCGCCCCCGCTCCTGCCAGAACACATCCTCGACCACCCGAGGAATCCTCGAACGCCCCATCCGATGCCCCATGCAACACACCCACCTTCAATGCTGGACTGTTGCACGGACCCCTTGAACCAGCCCGGCGTGTCGCAGCAACGACTGCCCAATCGCTCAGCCCACCCGCCGCACCGTCACCGGGACACTCTTGAACGCCGGCGTGCGCGACTCCGGATCCAGCGTCGGCACCACCAGGGCATTCGCCTCCGGGTAGTACATCGCCAGGCAGCCGCGCGCGATATCGATGACGGCGGCACGTACCGTCATCGAGGCAATGGCACTGTTTACCTCGACCAGATCTCCCTCCCTGATCCCGGCCAGCGCGGCATCGACGGCATTCATCATGACCACGTCGCGGCGGGTGTTGCCCCGGTACAGGTCCTCCTCGTCGTAGACCACGGAGTTGAACTGTCCCTCCGAGCGGATGGTCATGAGCTGGAAACCCTCGACGGGCTCCGGAACCTCAACGATGTGGAAGTGCCCACGCCCGTCGTCGGTGCCGAATGACGGCTGGTGGAACGTGCGGCCGGTGATCTGGAATTCGCCGTCGGTCTCGATCCGGGCGACCGGAGCGTAACCGGGCACGACCGCAGCGATCGCCTCGCGCAGGCTGTGGTGATCGCGCAGCACCCCCCAGTCGAAGCGGTCACTTCCCATTGTCCTGTCCGCAAGTGCTGCCAGGATGTCGGTCTCGCAGCGCATCTCACCGTCGATGAACGGTTGCCCACCGGAGGACAGACGCACGTAATTGAACATGGATTCCTGCGTGGTGGCCTGCCGCTCCTCATCCCGGGCGAACACGGGCAGGATCACCATCGTCGCCCCGTTGCCGTGGAAGTGGCCAGGGTTGAGTTTGGTCGTCAGACTGACAGTGACCGGTATCCGCTGCAGGGCCGACGCCGCCCAGTCCGCATCCGGATTGCTGGCCCACAGATTGCCGCCGACGAGGACCGCGGCGTCGATGTCGCCGGCGTGGGCTGCGGCGACACTGGCGTGGGTGTCCTGCCCCGACTCCACCGTGACGCCGAAGCGACGCTCCAACTCGTCGGCGAATGCCCGCTTGAGCGTGGGGGACACCCCCATCGATCCCACCCCCTGCACGTTCGAGTGACCGCGGATCGGCATCAGCCCAGCACCAGGCCGCCCGAGGAAACCCCTGGCCAGCGCCAGATTGCCCAGCGCCCGGATGTTGTCGGTGCCGTGCTGATGATGGGTCAGCCCCATGGACCACATGAAGATGCCGCTCCCAGCCGCGTTGAGGAGGTCAGCTGCCACCGTCAGGTCGGCGACCTCCACACCCGCCGCCCGCGCGAGTACGTCAAGGTCCAGGCCGTCGAGATGGGCCCGCACGTCCTGGGCGCCCGACGTGTGCGCGGCCACGAAACCCTCATCCCAGCGTGCGAGTTTGAGCAGAGCCGTGAACACAGCGATGTCACCGCCGATCCGTGGCTGCAGGTACATATCGCTGACCTGCGATCCCGCCACCAGGCTGCGGGCATCCGAGGGCAGCCGAAAGCGCTGCAACCCCAATTCCCGGATTGGGTTAATGACAATGACCTTGCCGCCGCGGCGGCGGAGGTGGATCAGTTGGGTCATCAGCCGGGGATGGTTGCTGGCCGGATTCGCGCCGGCCAGGAGCACGAGGTCCGCCGCACCGAGATCGTCCAGGGTCACCGACGCCGTCCCGCTGCCGTAGATGTCAGCAAGCGCGACCGAGGACGCGTTGTGGCAGTAGAAGGAGCAGTTATGGATGTTCGGGCTACCGTAGGCGCGCGCCACCAACTGCATCAGGAAGGCGCTCTCGTTGCCGGAGCGGCCGCTGGCGTACCAGAAGGTGCGGCGCGGATCGGCGGCACGCAGCGCCGACCCGGCCGCCCCGAGCGCCTCATCCCAGCCGATCCGCCGGAAGTGGCGATCTCCCGGGCGCAGGGCGATGGGATACGCCAACCGCCCCAGATTTTCCGCCTCCCGGCTACTCAGCCGACGCAGCGCCGTTAGGTCGTTGGCGGCGAAGAACGATTCGGGGATCGCCGGTTGCATGTCCGCGACCTGCGCCTGCACACTCTTCTTGCAGACCTCCGGGAAATGGCCGGCCTCGTTGACCATGCCGCCCTGCTGCCCGCCCATCCCGAGTGCGCAGGTCTTGCACGTGTTCTTGGAGCGCATCCGTTGCATGGTCGCCGTGAAGTCACCCGTCGCCCAGGCCTTGCCCAGCACATATTTGATCGCCGGGAAGCCACCGGCCGCGGTCACCCGAGGTTTCGCCATGGGCCTACGGTAGACGCACCGCCGGTGAGTCTCACCCGCCTTGGGGGGAGACGTAGCCAAGGATTTTCAGCCACACTGAACCCCATGGGTTTACGAGATCGTGTGCAAGAACGCCGCGCGGACAACCAGGGCCAGACCTTCTACCAGATGCGCCAGAAGTTGCTCAGCATCGGCGATGACTTCTGGATCGAGGACAACCACGGCAATCGCTGCTACAAGGTGGACGGCAAGGCGTTGCGTGTGCGCGACACCATGAAGTTCGAGGATGCCAACGGCAACGAGTTGTACAAGATCCAACAGAAGATGCTGCACGTGCGCGACACGATGGAGATCGAATCATCTGGCGCTGGGCCGTCGGCAAAGGTCAAGAAAGCCCTCATCAGCCCCCTGCGGGAGCGTTGGCACGTCGAGGTCGACGGCGGGCCCGACATGAAGATCCAGGGCAACATCGTCGATCACGAGTACAGCCTCGAGGTGGACGGCAACAAGGTGGCCGAGGTCTCCAAGCGGTGGCTGCGGGTGGCTGACACGTACGGTGTCGAGGTGGCGCCGGGTCAGAACGTGGCGCTGATTCTGGCCTCGGTCGCCGTGGTCGACGCCATGGCACATCCCGACCGATGAGCCACTGCTGACTGCACAAGTGCGCCCCGCTCGTGCAGAATCGCCCTATCCGAAACGGCGCGTTTGAACGAATCAGGCGAACCTGCAAAATCTCCTCACCGGCGCGACTTGCCACCAGTGATGGTTTGGCAATGCAGACTATGGGCAGGAGGCAGGCATGTCCGAAGCAGTGAAGTGGGAGAGTGTTCACACCTCCCGTGAGATGGATGCGGTGTCCTGGTGGCAGGAGGCTCACACCGTGTGGGACGACTTCATCCGGGATCTGCACCTGGTGCCCGAGGCGCCGATCGTGGACATCGGCGCCGGGTCCTCGATGATGGTGGACACTCTGCTGTCCCTGGGCTTCTGCAACCTGACGGCCGTGGACATCTC
>JAKOZM010000529.1 GCA_029779995.1 Actinomycetes bacterium | reverse complement strand
GCGTAATGCCTTGTCAGGGTGGTTTGTCGTAGCCCTCTCGTACGGTGTGGTCATGGACGGTTCGGTGGTGGATGCGTGGGATGTGATGTTGTCGCGGGGGGATCCGTTGGAGGTCGCGAAAGCGGCGCAGGCGGTGATCGGGTTCTGCCACGCCCAGCAGCTGCGGGCGTTCCACCAGGTGTGGGTGGAGGCCGAGATGGGGGCCGATCCGGACGGGGTGGTCGTGGATCCGACCCCGCCGGAGGTGGCGTGCGCGATGGTGTGGACGCCGGGCGCGGCGTCGTCGATGGTTGATGTGGCGGTGGATGTGGTGCAGGATCTGCCGGTGGTGCTGGCCGCGTTGGCCGCCGGCCGCATCGATCTAGCGAAGGTGCGGGAGATCACCCGGGCCACCCTCGGACTTGCGCCGGCTGACCGGCAGGCGTTGGTTGTGCGGGCGATCGACTACGCCGCGACCCGGACCCGGTCGCAGCTGCGGCCGTGGTTGACCCGGCAGGTCGACCGGATCGACCCGGATGCCGCCGACCGGCGCCGCAAGACCGCCCGCACCCGCCGCCATGTGCGTCTGACCCCGGAACCGGATGGGATGGCCACCCTGTCCGCCTACCTGACCGCCGAAGAGGCCAGCGCCTGTATGGAGTCGATCCGGGCCCGGTCCAGCCGCATCGACGGGTCCCGGGACGCCAGCCAGGCCGACACGTTCATTCACCTGTTGACTGGGGTCAGCGCGGCCGAGCAGATCCCGATCGCGGTGATCATGACCGATGACGGGGCGCAGATCGAGGGGTACGGCCCGATCTCCGATACCCATGCTCAGGATCTGCTGGGCCGCCTGGAACCCCCCTCGGCGCTCATCCGGCTGACCCCACCGCAGTACCGCATCGGGTACGCCCCGACCGTGGCGATGCGCCGCTACGTGCAGGTCAGGGACCGGCACTGCCGCTTCCCGGGCTGTACCCGCACAGCCCGCGCCTGCGACCTCGACCATGTGATCCCCTGGCCGGCCGGTCCCACCGCCGTGGACAATCTGCAGGCCTTGTGCCGCACCCACCACCGGATGAAAACCCACGGCGGCTGGCACGTCGAACGCGGACCCAACAACACCATGATCTGGACCAGCCCCCGCGGCAAGAAATACACCAGCCACCCCGACGACCCCTAGAAACCGAGTCACCCGCGCACGCGGGCAGCGCCACCAATAGTCATCGACGCTCTCCGGTCTGCCTGAATGTGGAGGGATGAGCCCCTAGCGGCCGGTCATAGCCCCAACAGCCGCGCCGCCAGATCGGCCATAACCTCGTCTGCGCCGCCACCGATCCCCAGGATCCTGGCGTCGCGGTAATGTCGCTCGACCTCGCCGTCCGAGACGTACCCCATGCCCCCCAGCAGTTGGACGGCACGATCAGTGACGAATGCCGCGCAGTCCACGCCGGTCTTCTTCGCGTAGATCGCGTCCAGGACTGTCACCTCACCCAGGGCCAGGTTGCGGATGTAGGAGCGAGCCACATCGGTGATGCGGTTCATCTCGACGAAGGTGTGGCGCACGACCTGCCGGGTCGACAGTGGCCGGCCGAAGGTCTCCCGGTGGGTGATCCACGTCCTTGCCAGCTCGACGCAGCGGGCGGCGGTGGCGTACCCCGTCACGCCCAAGGACAGCCGCTCCGTGGCGAAGTGGCGGGCCAAGGAGGCGAACCCCTGCTCGGTGATGAGTTCGGCGCGGGCGTCCACGAGCCCGATCTCCGCAGTGTCGCTGCAGTGCCATCCCATCTTCTCGAGACGGCTGGTGGCCTGGAACCCGGGCTGATCGGTGGGAACGGCGAACAGCCCCACCCCGCCAGCACCGGCAGCATTGCGGACCCGGGCGGCGACCACAGCCACGTCAGCCCGGGCGCCGGAGGTGATGAAGGTCTTGGAGCCGTTGAGCACCCAGCTGTCACCGGACTCGTCGGCGCGGGTGCGGAGGTTTGCCACGTCGGAGCCGCCGCCCGGCTCAGTCACTGCCAGACAGGCAATCAGCTCCCCGGCCAGCACAGGGCGAACCCACACGTCGATCAGGTCGCGGTCGCCGGAGTCGATGATGTGCGGGATGGCGATGCCATGGGTGAAGAGCCCGGCGATGACCCCGCCGGAACCGCCGCCAGCCAGTACGGACTCGGTCACGACCAGGACGTCGGCGACGTCACCACCGCTGCCACCGAACTCCTCCGGGTACCCGATGCCCAACAGGCCCAGGGCCGCCGCGGATTTGTGTAGTTCCCGGGGCAACTCGCCGTCGTGTTCCCATTGGCGCAGGTGCGGGGCGATCTGCTCGGCGGTGAACGCTCGGACAGTTTCAGCCAGGGCCTCGCGTTCGGGTGTCAGGAAGGTCGTCATAGCGTCAGCCTAGGCCCGCTCAGGACCGGTCCATGGTAGCGTGGGCCTATGCGCAAACACTGGGGCTGGGGCGCCGATGCGCAGCAGCCCACCTTGGAGCAACTGCGGGCAGCCGCCCCCGGGGTCGTCGACTATCTGGGCTTTGGCCGCCTGGATCCGGAGTCCCCGGTACCGCTGGATCGGGCCACCATCCCCGAGCCACGCGTCAGTGCCGGACCGTTGCAGGCGATCGCCATGACGAACCGGCACGCCCGGGCAAGTCACGCACTGGGGAAGGCGTATCGCGATGTTGTGCGCGGCTTCCGCGGCGATTTCCGCACGGCTCCTGACTTCGTGGCGATGCCAAAGGACGAGGATGACCTTGACCGGGTGCTGATATGGGCGGCAGCGCGGCGGGTCGCCGTGATCCCCTACGGTGGCGGCACGAGCGTGGTCGGGGGAGTCGAGCCGCGGGGTCTCGACGACTACAACGGCGTGGTGAGCCTTGACCTGTCGAAGTTGAACCGCGTCCTGGAAGTCGACACCACCTCCCGGTCTGCCCTGGTCCAGGCCGGAACCACGGGTCCGCAGGTGGAGGCGCAATTGAGCGAGTACGGGCTGACCACCCGGTTCTTCCCGCAGTCGTTCGAGTTCGCCACCGTCGGCGGGTGGGTCGCCACCCGGGCGGGCGGACATTTCGCCTCTGGCCCCACCCACGTCGACGACATCGTGGAGGGCATCCGGGCCATCACCCCGCGCGGTACGTGGGAGTCCCGGCGCCTGCCGGCCAGTGGGGCGGGTCCCAGCCCCGACCGCCTGCTGCTGGGCAGTGAAGGTGCCCTCGGGGTGATCACCAGCGTTTGGCTGCGGGTCCAAGCGCGGCCGCAGGCCAAGAGCGCTGCGACGCTGCGCTTGCCAGATTTCGGGGTCGGATGTGACGCGATCCGCGAGATCCTGCAGGCCGGTCTGTTGCCCAGCAACTGCCGCCTGATCGACGGCCTCGAGGCCCCCGGCAATGATGACCGGCCGCTGCTGGTCTTGGGCATGGAAGGCGGCGTGGACCGGACTGCTGAACTCGCCGCCGCGGTGGCCATCTGTGCACGGCACGGCGGCGAGGTCCAGAGCCGAGGCGGTGAACAGCAGTGGCGCGGGGCATTCCTGCAGGCGCCCTATCTGCGCGACACCCTGATGAGCTTGGGCGTGCTGGCCGAGACATTCGAGACGGCGGTCACCTGGGACCGGCTACCGGGCCTCGTGCAGGAACTGCGCGACGCCGTACCAGGGCGGATCACCTGCCGGCTCACCCATGTCTATACCGATGGGGCGGCGCCCTACTTCACCGTCCTGCTGCCGGTCGAACGCGGTGATGAGGTCGCACAGTGGGACCGGCTCAAAGCGCAGGTCAGCGACATCCTGCTGCGGCACGGGGCCACGATCACCCACCACCATGCGGTCGGTCGCGACCATGTGCCCTGGTACCGCGAGCAGCGCCCGGAGTTGTTCGCGGCGGTGCTGAAGGCGGCCAAGGGGCAGGTGGACCCGGCGGGCATCATGAACCCGGGCGTCCTCGGGCTATAAACAGCCGGCAACCAGAGGTAGGCGCCGCCCCAGGCCCGGCAACGATCGCGCATAATCTCGTGGCCGGCGGGTAACCCCGGCGCGGCCCACGGTAGTTTGCCCCCATGCGCATCCCCGTCCTGTGTGCCGCCGTGGCGCTCTCCGTCGTCTCTGTCGCCCCGGCCGCCGCCGATGACCAACCCGCTGAGCGCCCGGCAGGACTCGCGGCTGGCACCTGCCCTGTTCCGCAGCTCATCGCTCACCGAGGCGGGGGCGGCGTGGGTGCCGACCCGTACCTGTACGAGAACTCGTGGAAGGCCTTCAACGACTCGTTGGCGCTTGGTGTGAAGATCATCGAGACCGACGTCCGCTGGACCGTGGACAACGTGCCGGTCATCATGCACGACGATGACCTCGCCCGGACCACCACCGGCACGGGTCTGGTGTCGACCAGCACGATCGACTACATCAAGAGCATCGAGCTGAAGAACGGTGGTGGCAAGATCCCGCTGTTCGAAGAGGTGCTGAAGTGGACCAAGGACAACAACCTGCAGGTGTGGCCGGAGTACAAACCCGAGGTCACCAACCAGGTGTGGATCGACGATTACGCGGCCAAGATCAAAGCCAGCGCAGCGGATGCGGTAGTGCCGTCGTTCAAGAAGCCTGAGCTCGAACAGTTCAAGACGCTGCTGCCCGGCCTCAACCAGATCTGGTTCCAAGACGCTCTGCTGTTGCGCCCCGTGCAGCCGTCCGAGGTGCCGCAGGGAGCCTGGGCCGGAGTGATCAACATCAACTCGACGCCCGACAGTTATGCCGCCATGGCCAAGGCCGGCATCCAGACCTACACCTGGTACAACATCCTGACCAAGGGCGATGACCCCACCGGCTGGGCCAAGGCCGCGGCCATGAAACCCAACGGGATCATCACCGACTACCCAGCGTTGTACCAGCAGTGGGCCGCGACCACCGGATACTGCAACAAGCCCACCGTCAAATGCGCGAAGCTTCCCAAGAAGCTCAAGGCCGACACCACCGTGGTGCTGCTGAAGAAGACGTGCAAGACCAGTGCCGGGACACCGGTGAAGGTGACGGTGAAGGGCAAGAAGAGCGCGGGCACACTCGTCAAGGGGGCCAAGGGCAAGATCTCGGTGGCCACGGGCGCGAAGGGCAAACTCACCCTCACCTACTCAGCTGCCGGTTCCAACACGGGTGCCGCCTGGACGGTGTCGAAGAAGTACACGCTGAAGTAGGCGTTGCCCATCACAGGGGTGGTTCGGGTAACCGCCGCGCGGATCGCACCGTGTCCACGGTGAAGACGGCCAGCGCCAGCCACACCAGGCCGAAGCCCAGCCAGCGGACCAGCGGCATGTGCTCGCCGAAGACGGTCACGCCCAGCGTGAACTGGATGACCGGGGTGAGGTATTGCAGGATCCCCAGCGCCACCAGCGGCAGCCGGATCGCTGCCGCGCCGAACAGCAGCAAGGGGATCGTGGTGGCGATGCCCGCGGTGGCCAGCAGGAGGGTGGTGCTGGCATCGTCACCGAACGTGAGATTGGGTGCCGTCAGGCCCAGCACCACGAAGTAGGCGATGGCGAACGGGGTCTGGAAGCCGGTCTCGACCGTGAGCGCGGGGATCGCTGCCACCCCAGCCGTCTTGCGCACCAGACCGTACATACCGAAGGAGAACGCCAGGACCAGCGCGATCCACGGTGGTCGGCCGTACGAGAACGTCAGTACCGCTACGGCCACCAGGGCGATCCCCACGGCGATCCACTGCACCCGGCGCAGGCGTTCACCGAGCACCAGCACTCCCAGCGCCACGGAGACCAGCGGATTGATGAAGTACCCCAGTGAGGCCTCCACGACGAAACCCGCGTTGACGCTCCAGATGTAGACGCCCCAGTTCAGCGAGATCAGCAGGGCGGCGGCCAACAGCAACCAGCGGGTGCGGGGGGTGACGACCGCGGTCCGGATCTGGGCCCAACCCGTGCGCAGCACCGCGTTGATCAGCAGCAGGAAGGCGAAGCTCCAGAGCATGCGGTGGCCAAGGATCTCCCAGGCCGACGCGGGCCGCAGCAGTGGCCAGTACAGCGGGAAGAGGCCCCAGATCGTGTAGGCCCCCAGGCCGTAGCCCAGCCCCGCGCGGTCGTTCTTCAGCGCACGGTCCAGGGGTCGGGACCCGTGAGCAGTGCGTGCAGGTCGGCATCGGTGGCGAGGTCATCGACCTGTGCCCGCACGCCGGCGTCGTAGGTGGGTGCCACCACCTGTCGGAAGATCCCGATGGGGGTGTGGTCGAGTTCGCTGCCGGAAAGTCGCGACAGGGCGAAGGCGAGGTCCAGGTCGTTCGGATCGTGGATGACCGCAACACCCTCAGTGGCAAGCGTCAGGTGACCGTGGGCATCACGCACGACCTTGCGGTCGCCGGCCATGATCGGTTCCCCGGCCCGCAGCCGGATCACGTGCTCGTCGCGGATGCCGGGCTCTTTCACGAGGTTGAAGGCGCCGTCGTTGAAGATGTTGCAGTTCTGGTAGATCTCCACCAGCGAGGTCCCATCGTGCTGCGCCGCCGCCCGCAACACCTCGATCAGGTGAGCACGGTCGGAGTCGATGGTGCGCGCCACGAACGTGGCCTCCGCGCCGAGAGCCAGGGAGATCGGGTTGAACGGCCGGTCGATGGATCCCACGGGGGTGGACTTGGTGATCTTGCCCGGTTCCGACGTCGGGGAGTACTGCCCCTTGGTCAGGCCGTAGATGCGGTTGTTGAACAGCAGGATCGTCATGTTGACGTTGCGGCGCAGGGCATGGATCAGGTGATTACCACCGATGGACAGAGCGTCGCCGTCACCGGTGACCACCCACACGTCGAGGTCGGGCCTGGTCACGGCCAGGCCGGTGGCGATCGCCGGCGCCCGACCGTGGATGGAGTGCAGCCCGTAGGTCGACAGGTAGTACGGGAAGCGGGAGGAGCAGCCGATCCCGGAGACGAACACGATGTCCTCGGGCGAACGGCCCAACTCCGGCAGGAAGGATTGCACCGCGGCCAGGATGGCGTAGTCCCCACACCCAGGGCACCACCGCACCTCCTGATCGGACTTAAAATCCTTCGCCTTCAGGGCCAGCGCCGGTCGATCGGTCATCGCGTCTCCTGCAGCATCTGCTCGATCACTTCTTCCATCTGTGGTGCGGTGAACGGCAGGCCCCGCACCTGGTTAAAGCCGACCGCGTCGACGAGGTACTTGCCACGCAGCAGCAGGGCGAGCTGCCCGAGGTTCATCTCGGGAACGAGCACCCGCCGATACCGCTTCAGGACCTCCCCGGTGTTGCGAGGCATCGGGGCGAGATGACGCAGATGGGTCTGCGCGACCTTCCCGCCGGACTTTCGTACCCGCCGCACGCCGGCAGTGATCGGGCCGTAGGTGGATCCCCAACCGATGACCAGCAGGTCCGCGTCCCCGGTGGGGTCGTCGACCTCGAGGTCAGGCACATCGATCCCGTCGATCTTGGCCTGCCGCAGGCGCACCATGAGGTCGTGGTTGTCCGGGTCGTAGGAGATGTTGCCGGTCTTGTCAGCCTTCTCGATACCGCCCACCCGGTGGGCCAGGCCGGGGGTACCCGGGATCGCCCAGGGTCGCGCCAGAGTGTCCGCGTCGCGTAAGAACGGCAGGAAGGTGCCGTCGTCGCCATTGGCAACGGTCGCGAACTCCGGGTCGATGGCCGGGATCTGATCCAGGTCAGGAATCGCCCAGGGCTCCTGCCCATTGGCCAGGTAGCCGTCGGACAACAGGATCACTGGTGTGCGGTACGTGATCGCGATCCGCGCCGCCTCCAGCGCGGCGTCGAAACAGTCGGCGGGGCTGTTGGGTGCGATCACGGCCACCGGCGACTCGCCATTGCGACCGTAGAGCGCCTGCAGCAGGTCCGCCTGCTCGGTCTTGGTCGGCAGGCCCGTGGAGGGGCCGCCGCGCTGTACATCGACGATCACCAGCGGCAGTTCGGTGGCCACCGCCAGCCCGATGGTCTCGCTCTTCAACGCCAGGCCGGGCCCCGATGTCGTCGTCACGCCCAGCGACCCGCCGTAGGCAGCACCCAGCGCGGCGCCGATCCCGGCGATCTCGTCCTCGGCCTGGAACGTGGTGACGTTGAAGTGCTTGTACTTACTCAGCTCATGCAGGATGTCGCTGGCCGGGGTGATGGGGTAGGAGCCCAGGAACAGGCCGATTCCGGCCCTGCGAGCAGCCGCGATCAAGCCGTAGGACAGAGCCAGGTTGCCGCTGATGTTGCGGTACGTGCCAGGCGGCATCGGTGCGGCGGCCACCTCGTAGCGCACCACGAAGTCCTCGGTGGTGTCGCCGTAGTTGAAGCCCGCGTGCAGCGCCGCGATGTTGGCCTTGAGGATCTCCGGCTTGCGGGCGAACTTCTCGTTGAGGAAGTGTTCGGTTGCGTCGAGATCACGGTGGTAGAGCCAGGACAGCAACCCGAGCGCGAACATGTTCTTGGCGCGCTCGGCGTCCTTCTTGCCGAGGTCGAAACCGCTCAATGCTTCCACTGTGAGGCTCGTGAGACCCACCGGATGGACCGAGTAGTTGGACAGCGTGCCGTCGTCCAATGGGCTGACCGCCAGGCCGATCTTGGTGAGGTTGCGGCGGGTGAACTCATCAGTGTCGACAATGATCTCCGCACCCGGTTTGAGCAGGTGCAGGCTGGCCATCAAGGCCGCCGGGTTCATGGCGACCAGCACGTCGGGGGAGTCCCCCGGGGTGACGATGTCATGATCGGCGAAGTGCAACTGGAAGGCGCTGACGCCGGCCATCGTGCCCTGGGGTGCCCGGATCTCGGCGGGGAAGTCGGGCAGGGTGGACAGATCATTGCCGTGAGCGGCGGATTCCCACGTGAACCGGTCGCCGGTCAACTGCATGCCGTCGCCGGAGTCGCCCGCGAATCGGACGATCACGCGGTTGAGCCGGACGGTCTTCTTGGGTGTTGTGAAAGCCACGCTGGTCCTCGCTAGTGCTGCTGCGTCGTATGTCGGATGTCAGGACAGCCAGAGTCGACATCGGTGGACGCGAACAGCGGTGTGCACGCAGTCAAGCCTAACCTGGGTGGGCGATATCGGCTGCAGGCTGGTGCCCGTGATGGGCCGACGTCGGCAAGGGCGCAACGAGTACCGTGTGCCGTGTGAGCAGCGAGTCGGTGGCAGGTGGTCGTCGGCTGGGGGACATCCTGGTGTCGCGGGGCGTGCTCACCAGGCAGGAACTGCAGCACTACCTGCATATGCAGCAGGTAGATCCGCAGCACAAACGGCTTGGGCAGATCCTGTTGGACGAGGAGCGCGTGACCGAGGTCATGCTTGCCCAGGCGCTCGCCGAGTCCAACGGCCTGCAGTTCGTCGACCTCACCGAACAGAGCATCGACCCGGAGGTGGCGCGGCTGGTGCCGATGGCCTTGGGTCAGCGGGCGGGCATATTGCCCCTGTCGCTGGCCGACGGCACCCTCTTGGTGGCCGCCATCGATCCGCTCAACGTCGTCGCCTTCGACGATGTCGCTCTGCTGTTGCAGGGGCATCCGCAGATTCGTCGCCTAGAAGTGGCCGTGGCCCCTGAGTCACAGGTGCGCAGACGGCTCAGCGCCATGTGGAGTGAGGTAACGGCCGTCGATGCGCTGCAGACCGCGGCCTCCGTCGAGGTCATCAAGGACGACGCCGGCGCGGTCACGGCAGTGGACCAGATCCTGCGCACGGCGATGCGCCTGGGAGCCAGTGACATCCACATCGAACCGCTGCGGGAGGTGGTGCGGGTCCGCATGCGCGTCGACGGTTCACTGCGCCGGGTCATGGTGCTGCCCAAACCGGGTCAGGCGCCGTTGGTGTCCCGGATCAAGATCCTGGCCGGTATCGACATCTCCCAGAAGCGGACCCCGCAGGACGGTCGCGCCCGGGTCCACGTGGACGGCGTGCAGAAGAACGTCCGCGTGTCCACCTTGCCCACGATGCACGGCGAGAAGGTGGTCATCCGCTTACTCACCGACATCGGTGAACTGCCCGCGTTGCGCGCATTGGGCCTGCCCGACCCAGCGCTGGCCACCCTGCACGCCGCCTTGCGCGCCACCCAGGGGCTGGTCCTGATCACCGGCCCCACCGGGTCGGGTAAGACCACCACCCTCTACTCGGCCGTACACGAGGTCGTGGCCGGCGACCGCAACATCATCGCACTCGAGGAGCCCATCGAGATCGAGTTGCCCGGCGTCAGTCAGGTGCAGATCGACGAGCGCAGCGGCCTCACCTTTGCCGCCGGGTTGCGCTCCGTGCTGCGGCAGGACCCGGACATCATCATGATCGGCGAGGTGCGCGATCAGGTCACCGCCGACCTCGCCATCCGCGCCGCGCTCACCGGCCATCTCGTGCTCGCCACCGTGCATACGGTCGATGCGCCCTCAGCGGTGCTGCGGCTGGCCGAGATGGGAGTGCCGCGTTACCTGATCGCCTCGTCGCTGCGGTTGGTGATCGCTCAGCGGCTGCTCCGCCGGCCATGCCCACGCTGTGCCGTTGCACAGGTCCCCGATGAGCAGACCTGCCGCCGGTTGCGGCTCACGGCGGCGCAGGCCCAGGCGATGGTCGTGGGTCCGGGCTGTGACTCCTGTGAGGGCCTTGGGCTGCGGGGCCGCACCGGGATCTTCGAACTGCTCTCGGTGACGCGCGCGGTGCGCGCAGCGTTGTTGGCCGGAGGCGATGAGACGGCGGTCGCCACCGCGGCCCGCAGCGCAGGATGGCAGACGTTGCAGGAGGCGGCCATCGACGCCGCCGCCCATCGGCGCACCACGATCGCCGAGGTGCTGCAGGTTGTCGCGTCAACTGCGCAGTGACGGGCGCCTACAGTGTCAGCGTGGACGTGTA
>JAKOZM010000500.1 GCA_029779995.1 Actinomycetes bacterium | reverse complement strand
CGCTCCCCGCGTGGGCAACCACACCAGTCCCATCCCCAGACACCGACAACCCCGACGACCACGCTGTACTCTTCACTTACCAAGTGCCTTCCCGCTCACGGATCTTGAACTATCGCAAGTACAAGTATCCCGTTGCAGGACAGGCACTTTGGTGCATCCGGACAACGCGTCAGGTCACAACACGTGAACGATCGAGGCTAGTGCACCCTGGCTCCAAGTTTCGTTGTGATGCATCGAGTTCGAGAACTGTGCGCACGACCCTGACCCTGAACGACCTCGCCTGCGCCTTGGGAGACGAGAAACGTTAGGGAGGCACGAAGAATGACCGGACACTGGATCCAGCCGAAGATGCATCTGAAGGACCTCGAACGCCGACAAGCGAAGTCAGGCCAGGATCATGGCGGCGAAGAGCAGCGTAGGCCTGATGCTCGGCAAGGTTACGTACCACGTCAGCTGGCGTCCGCGGGCTCCGTCGAGGCGGGCCGCTTCGTACAGGTGCTCTGGGACACCCTTCAGCCCCGCGAGCAGGATCACCATGGTGAAGCCAACGTTCTTCCAGACGCTGACGAAGATGACGGTGGGCAGGGCCAGCGAAGGATCCTGCAGGAACGCGATCGGCTCTCCGAAAAGCTCCTTGGTGAGGCCACCCACGAGGCCGATGTTCGGGTCCAGGAGGAACCTCCACACCAGCCCGATGGTCGCGAGTGAACCGCCCCGGCAAGTCCGGAGACTTCGAACCTTGGGAAGGTTGGAGTCATGCCAGGAGACACGCACAAGCGGTACCCGCCTGAGTTGAGGGAGCGGGCAGTCCGGATGGTCGCTGAGGTCACCGAGGAGCAGGGTTCGGAGTGGGCGGCGATGAAGCGGGTGGCTGAGCTGCTCGGGGTCGGCACCCCGGAGACGGTCCGCAAGTGGGTCCGTCAGGGGCAGGTCGATGCCGGCACCCGGCCGGGGACCACGAGCGAGGAGTCGGCCGAGATGCGTCGGCTCAAGCGAGAGGTCGCCGAGCTGCGCCGCGCTAACGCGATCTTGAAGGCCGCGGCGGCTTTCTTCGGAGCCGAGCTCGACCGGCCTTCCCGCTGATCGTGGATTTCATCCGCGAGCACGCGAACCACCGTGAACCCGGTGGATTGCGTTGGGGTGTCGAGCCCATCTGCCGGGTGCTCACCGAGCACGGTCTGCAGGTGGCCCCGTCGACGTACTACGAGCACGTGCGCAAGTCACCGACCGCCCGCGAGCAGCGGGACGAGTACCTGCTGGAGCAGATCCGGCGGGTGCACGCCGGCAACTACGGCGTGTACGGGGCACGGAAGGTGTGGCTGGCATTGAACCGGGAGGGCATCGCCGTGGCCCGCTGCACGGTGGAGCGGTTGATGCGCGCCGACGGGCTGCACGGCGTCGTTCGCGGGAAGGTCAAGCGGACCACGATCGCCGACCCAGCGGCGCAGCGGGCCCGGGACCTGGTCAACCGTGACTTCGAGCCGTCGGCGCCGGACCGGCTCTGGGTGGCGGACATGACGTACGTGTCGACGTGGTCGGGGTGGGTGTACGTCGCGTTCGTGGTCGATGCCTATGCCCGTCGGATCCTGGGCTGGCGGTGCGGTTCATCGATGAGCACCCAGCTCGTCCTGGACGCCCTCGAGCAGGCCGTGTGGACCAGGCAGCGGACCGGTTCCCCACTGGATTCCGTTGTGGCACATACAGACCGTGGCTCGCAATACGTCAGCATTCGCTACACCGAGCGCCTCGCCGAAGCCGGGATCGCGGCCTCGGTTGGCTCCGTCGGCGACTCGTTTGACAATGCGCTCGCCGAGACAATCAACGGCCTGTACAAGACCGAGCTGATCAAACCCCGAGGGCCGTGGCGGACCCTGGAGGCCGTCGAGTACGCCACCGCCGAATGGGTCGACTGGTTCAACCACCACCGCCTCTATGAGTACTGCGGCGACATCCCACCCGTGGAAGCCGAGAACCACTACTACGCTCAACACCAGGCCCAGCCGATCGCTGAGCTCTCACACCAGTAAGTCTCCGGACTTGCCGGGGCGGTTCAAGACCGATCACGATGACGAGCGACCCCAGAGCCACCCCGCCGATCGTTGTGCCGTCCTTCGCGGCCACACCGGCGGCGCCCAAAGCGAATGTGGCAACGGTGAGGGCGAGTCCGCGGATCCGCCACTCGACGTCGTTGAAGTGCATCTGTACTTCAACGCTCTGCTTGTAGAGGTCGACGTAGTGGCTGACCTGCTGCTCACGGCTCAGACCATCGTCGGCGTCGGTCATCTCACTGTCGTCGTGTGCTTCAGGCGCAGTGGCGGACTCGGTCAACGAAGACCGACCAGTGCGGGCCCGAAGAGGGCAGGACGTCGTCGAAACCGCTGTGGCAGACAATGGTTGGCTTTACCTCACCGTGCGGGGTGGACAGGGCCATCTCGCGTGTCACGTCCTCGTCGGTCCAGTGGGTGACTCGGCGGAGCAGATCGTACTCGTCGCGGTGCTGGACCAAGCCGTACTCGGCGTGGGCGTCCAGGACCCCGGCCGCTTGGGCCATAACGATGTCCTTCATCAGGCTGTCGCCGAGGTAGACGGTCTCCTCGGGCGCGCACCGTTCGTCGTCAAGGATCGAGCGGAGGATCTCGACGTTGGGCTTGAGCACCCCGTGGGGGACGTGCTGATGCCGGGTGCCGCGTAGCCCGTAGTGCTCGTGGTCGTAGTGGCCGCTGCGCAGGGCGGAGGGGACGACGCCGGCGGTGAGGTCATGGTCCGGTGAGGAGTACAGGACGTCGATGATCCCGTCGAGGCCGGTGTGCTTGATCCGCCACTCGGCCCAGAAGGCACCGGATTCGGTGTACGCGGCGATGCGGACCCCGGCCTGCTTGAGGGACCGCAGTCCCTCAGGGACGCGAGGGTAGAGGCGAGTGGTGGCCTTGCGCCGCGAGTTCTGTGCATGTAGCGCCGCGTCGTAGACCTTGGCCGGGTCGTCCGGGGCGGCGGCCTCGATCAAGGAGGGCAGCTCCCGGACCAGGTTGGAGTATTCGGTAGTGCCCCTTCTGCGGTGCACCGCCCTGATTTGCTCCTCAAGCAATGCGCGATCCACGTCACTCAGCGCCACCAACGCATCGACGAGCGCAGAGAACGACTGGTACCAGGCCTCGAACCAGTCCCAGAAGGTGTTGTCGAGGTCAGACAGTTAGCGAGGAGCCAGAACCCGACCTACTCCCAGTCGCGTACGACGACGCGGCATTCGCCGAGTACTTCCACGAACTCGGACCTGATTCAGTTGATTGACGGGCTAGACCCGTAAGCCTCAAACAGCCGAGGTGGCCCGGCCGGACGAGGTCATAACGCTTCGTCATGGAATACTCATACTCCATAACGAAACGTTTATGATTCATAGGTTCGTCGTTTGTGAAATCCTCGCTGCATCTCGACACCAGGAGCTCCTGCGTCGCCTCAATGTGGTCACGGGTGAGGGTTTGCTCACTAACGCTGGCGTCTTGGCGTTCGTCGGTCGGCGGGAGCCGTGCCTGGACTACATCAGACGAACGAGGTCCGGCGCGGACAGCAGCATCAGGGTGCGACGGTCAGGGCGGAGCCTCCTGGAGGAGCTCGCCGAGGTCTTCCAGGCCCTCGAAGGCAGTAACGCCTTGCTTCATCTCCAACGCGAGGGGCTCGTCGTGGGGCAACTTAGGGAGATTCCCCCCTTGGCGGCCCGGGAGGCCATTGTCAACGGCGTTGCCCACCGCGAGTGGGGCGTTGCCGAGCCGACCGTCGTCGAGCACGTGGGGCGAACCCTGCGCGTCACCAGCCCAGGGGGCTTCGTCGGTGGCGTCACTTCCGAGAACATCCTGTCTCACCCCTCGAAGTCGCGGAACCGTGCTCTCACGGATCTCCTCGCCAGCCTCCGGGTGGCCGAGCGCGAGGGTTTGGGCGTCGATCGCATGATGAGGGAGATGATCGCCGTCGGACATGAGCCACCCGACATCCGGGACATCGGTGGTCCTTACGTTCGGGCGGCCCTCGTCGGAGACAACGTAGATCTGGCCTGGATGGCCTGGCTTGCCGAGGTGATGCCTGGCCCTGAGAGGAGCGACCTACACTCGCTGATGATTCTGCGTTCGCTGGTCGTCCACGGATGGATCGACGTGCACACCGTCTCTGCCCTGATCCAGCTGACTGTCGAAGAAGCCCGGGGTGCGATCAGCGTTGTGGCGGGCCTGTCGGTGGGGAGCCGGTCCGTCCTCAAGACCGTCGCGGGCGTGCCCAAGGGAGCCGAGGCTGCTTGGCGCCTGGCGTCGCCCGCCAAGGAGCTGTTGATTCGCCTCGACGAGTCGGTCGGTCGATCTCGCGCCTGGCCCGACCGCAGCACCGTGGCCGCCTCATACGCCGCAGCTCGGGGTCGCATCAGTTCCTCGGAGCTCGCTGGCCTCGTCAAGGCCCAGAGTAGTAACGTCGGCTCAGTCCTGCGGGCACTCGAGGATGAGGGCGTGCTTGAGCCGTCACGACCCAACCGGCGAGGACAAGGCTTTTACTATCGCTTCACCGGGGCTGCAGGCTCATGAACTGCGCCGTTCGTGCGCGCACGCGCGGTATGCCGGGTGGCTCACTCCTCGGGTCGGGCCGCCAGCCCTGCACCGACGCCCCGGGTGCATCCACCGAAGGCAACAACCCGAGGCGCCCGCCCTCAGACTCGCCCCCAGCCTCGCCACCCCCGACCGGTTCGCGGACCAGGTGGAGCACCCACCGGTGCGGCACGTCCGTCGTGACGAACTCGACCGGCGGCACCGGTTCGGGAGTCTCCGTGCCATCGCCGCCGAACATCAGCCCGAGAGCCTCGTCCACCCCGTCGACAGCCAGCGCGGCGTCGATCGGTGCGGCCATGCCCGTGAGTAATTCGGCGTCGACTCGGTGCATCGCGGCCTCGTGCGCCTGCCGCCGATAGCTGAACCCGACCGTCTGATCCGGCGCCCAACTCCACGCCGCCTGGCCCGGCGAGTGACTCTCCAGAGCCGCCACCAGCGCCTCATGGGACCGGTCGAAATGGCGCAGCAGACCCTCCCGGTCGCCCGGCCGCTCGACGCGCTCCAACGCCTGCCCGCTCTCCCGGGTCAGCAGCGGCGGCCCGACAACCCGACTCCAGAACCACTGGACCTCGCCCAGATGCCAGAGCAGGTCGTCCGCGCCCCACTCCGGACAGGTCGGCACCCGCGTGGTCGGCTCGGCGCGCGCAATCGCCGCGCGGAAAGCGGCACTCTCGCGCCGCAACAGCTCCAGGTATGCCGTCCACTCCAGTCGCGTCGTCACCGGCACCAGTGTGGCATCCGCACATTCCCCCACCTGGGCCGGAGACGAAGCCCGCGCCCCCGGGTGAAGAGGTCGAACGAGGTTCAGGCTGCCACCTGCACTGCCTCTGCCTGAACGTGCGCTGCGCATCACGATTGATGACCTGTTCTTTCCTCAACCCCGATGTCCGGGCGAGATAGCCCAAGGGGAGTGCGCGTGCTGAGCGGCGAGCTTTCTCGATGAGTTGTCGGATCACGTTGACACTGCTAGGTTTTCGCGTGCGCCGCGATGCGGCGCGGGGGAGATTCTCGGGAGGATTCTTCATGGCACTCACATGGACGCGGAGGTCGGCCGACGTCCACACCGAATCAGTAGACGGCTCGGTGTTGGCCTATGACCTCGACAGCACACTCGTTCACTGCATTTCAGACGAC
>JAKOZM010000473.1 GCA_029779995.1 Actinomycetes bacterium | reverse complement strand
GTCCCAAACGGCTCGTCGTTGTCGCCACCCAGATTGCTGAGCAGAGCTTCGACGTCGACGCTGACTTGCTTGTCACCGATTTGGCTCCCATGGACCTGCTCCTGCAACGGATCGGCCGCTTGCATCGGCATACCCAACCGCAGGGGACCCGTCCTGGTGCATTGAGCGAGCCGCGGGTCATCGTTACGGGCTTCCGTACCGGTGGGCCCGACGGGCCGATCCTCTGCCCAAGCTTCCCGTATGTGTATTCCGAGGAGACGTTGTTGCGAGCAGCGGCCCTCGTGAGCGACGGCGCGCAATGGAGCATCCCCTCGCTCGTCCCCGACCTCGTCGAGCGCGCGTATGCCGTGGTCCCCGAGGTACCGCCGGCGTGGCGGGAACGGGTGGCCGAGGCGGACCGGGTAGGGGCAGACCTGCGTGCTGCCCGTGCCGGGCGAGCGCGAACGTTCGTCCTACGATTCCAAGAAGCGACACACACGCTCTCTGGCCTGCACGAGCCGGTCGCTCAGGGCGATGCCGACGAGGCTCGGGTGGTTCGAGACGGTGAGCCAACGCATGAGGTGGCGTTGATCCGGCGCGTCGACGGCGAGTTTGTCACCTTGTCGGGTACGGCCTTGGGGCCGACAGGTGAGCGGTGTTCGATCACCCGAATCGCCCGCGAGGTGTTGGGTGACACGGTCCGGGTCCGCGAGACCGAACGAGTGGTCGGCGCCGAACCCCTTGCCGCGTGGGCGCATGTCCCGTTGCTTCGCCGGATCGATGCAGTCGTCCTTGACGAGCAGGGCCGCGGTATATCCGACCCGCGCCTTCGCTACGACAGCGAGTTCGGTTTGGTCATCGAGCGCCGAGGCGCCCGATGACCAGGGGACGTCTTGGGCTCCCAAATGAGTGCGTCAAAGAAGGAGGAGCGACTTTGTCGACAAGCTACGACCTCACGGTTGAACGGTGGGTTCCAGTCATCCGGGGTGACGGACGTCCAGGGTTGGCCTCGCTTGAGGAGGCGATGCTTGATGCCCACGTGATCGCTGGACTGGACCACTCAGATCCCCTTGTTGCGGTAGCCCTATACCGCCTTCTCGTGGCCCTCGCTCGAGACGTTGCCGACGAGGGCAATGCTGCACTTGTCGACCAGCGTGAGTGGGAGCGTGCCCTTGGCGCCGGTCGATTCGACGAGGAGGTGGCCCGTCGCTACTTCGTGAAGTGGCGAGACCGGTTCGATCTGTTCGGGGAGCACCCGTTCTATCAGGTTGCCGGGCTGGAAGCGGTGAGCGGCGAGGTCAAGTCGGTGAGTCTCCTTCTGCCAGCGTCCGCCACTGGCAACAACGTCCCTTTGTTCGCAGCCATGCTGGACAGCGCTTTGCCTGGATTACGTCCCGAGGAGGCTGCGCGCCGCGTGGTGGCTTGTCATGCATGGGATACCGCCGCGATCAAGACGGGCGCCAAGGGGGACCCAAGGGTCTCGGCGGGCAAGACCACGGGCAATCCGACTGGTCCCTTGGGCAGCCTCGGCGCCGTCATCCCGTTGGGACGTACGCTCTTCGAGACCATCCTGCTGAGTTGGATGGTCGGCCCCCAAGGCACTGAGGACCTGCCGGCGTGGCGTCGCGACCACACAGCCATTTGGTCTGAGCGCCTGCCAAGTGGACCGAAGGACCTTCTTACCTGGCAGTCGCGACGGATCAAGCTCATCCCTTCCTGGGATGCGGCGGGACAGCTCCATGCCGACGCGGTCATCGTCGCAGCGGGTGATCGGCTGCCGTTCAGCCCTCCTGAGCTTGAGCCTCACACGCTATGGCGGGCGTCTGGGGCGGCCAAGGCGGGCGTAGCGGTGCGACCCGTTCGCCACCAGCCGGGCAAATCCTCATGGCGCGGGCTCGGCGGCATACTTGCGGGCCGCCTGCCAAATCCGGAAACGGGGATCTCGACGTCCGGAGCGCTCGTGCAGCTGGCCGCCACCGAGGCCTTGCCATACGCATACCCGCTCAATCTCCTGCTTGTGGGCGTTGTCTATGGGAATCAGTCGGCAGTGATCGAAACCGTCATCGTCGACGAACTCCCGATGCCGGTGCAGGCGTTGCACGAGGACGACCAGCTGCGTGGCGACCTTGAAACGTTGGCCACGAACGCCGAGGCCTGCATCTATGCGCTCAACGACCTCGACGCCAACCTCCGTCGCTCGATGGGCGGTGATCCCACGCCCTGGGACAAGGGGCAACGTCCCGGGGATCGCCTAGCAATGGCTCTTGATGACGCTGCGCGGCGAGTGTTGCGCGGCATTCAGAGAGAGCCCGAGAGGGCCGACGAGGGGCTGCTGGCATGGGAGCACTTTGTACTGGCTCGCGCGTGGGAGATCGCCAACCCCCTCCTCGACGCTTGCTCCGACACCGCCTTCCTGGGGCGTCCAGACCCGCGCCACAGGGACCGGTTTCTCCGGCAGTCCACAGCCGAAGCCTTCTTCCGCAGGTCCCTTCGACTAGCCCTGGTGCGAGCGCACCCGCAAGAGACAAAGGAGTCCCAATGAGCACAGCTACCGCTGGATCGCTTCCAGCACGCCACTACTGGGATCGGCTCGTTGACGACCAGGGTCGATGGAGGGACGGTGCGCCTCCAGGGGAGGCGCTCTCGGCACTCCGGCGCGGGTTCGATTCCGAACCAGGGAGCGTCCCTGGAATGTGGCCGTTCTACACCACCCTCACGGGCGACGGGCGAGTGACTGCGTCGCTACGCGCCGAACATCTGGCGTTGGCAATGTTCGGGTTGCACCAGCAGAGTCAGTCCGCGCCGATGCATCGCGCTGGTGACGGGCTCGGCAAGGCGATGGCCCGCTTGAGGGCATCCGAACGCTACAGCGCGGACGCGATCGATCGGCGCTTCACCCAAGCCGCGACGGCGACGGATCTCGACGAGTTGGGACATCACGTGAGGGGGCTGACCACGATGCTCAAGACGATCGCCCCGCCGCAGCCCATCGACTACACGCGCCTCTTCCAGGATCTGTGCGACTGGCAACGCCCTGACCTCGTCGGTCGAGTCCGCCGACGCTGGGGCAGCGACTACTTCCGTTTGCGCTCGAACCCTGCTGAACCAGGGGACCCCCGCCCATCAACTGCCTCATCCGCCGGAAAGGACCGCTCATGACCAGCCCCACCCTCTACGTTGACGTGCACATCCTTCAGGACCTGCCGCCCTCAAACATCAACCGTGATGACAATGGCACGCCCAAGCAAGCCGTCTACGGGGGCGTCTCTCGCCTCCGTGTGTCGTCGCAAGCATGGAAGCGGGCAGTGCGGCTCGAGTTCGCGGCAGACCTGCCGAAAGAGGCCACCGGCGTTCGCACCCGTCGCCTGACCCAGCTGTTCACGGCCGAATTGGCTGAGCGCGGACTCCCTGAGTCAGACGCAACCGTCCTCGCGGCTGAGGCGGTCAAGAGCCTGGGCATCACAGCGGGAAAGAAGGGCGATCTGTCCTATCTACTGTTCTTCAGCCGCGGCCAGCTGGACACCATGGCCTCCGCGGTCGCTGCAGCTGCTGGCGACTTGACTCAGTCGAAGACCATAGACAAGGCGATGCTCGCACTCGGCCTGAAGGAGACGCTCCGTGCCGGTCATTCACTGGATGTAGCCCTCTTCGGGCGGATGGTGGCTGACCTCGCCGATCTCAATGTCGACGCTGCCTCGCAGGTCGCCCACGCGATTTCCACGCACGCAGCGAAGACTCAGTTCGATTACTTCACAGCGGTGGATGATGAACAGGAAGAGGCCGAGACGGGTGCGGGCATGATCGGGACCGTCGAGTTCAACTCTGCGACGATGTACCGCTTCGCCACAGTTGCCGTCCCGCAACTGGCGGCAAACCTCGGCGACCATGCAGCGGCGTTTGACGGCGTCGCTCGATTCATCAGGGCATTCGCACTCTCGATGCCCACAGGGCACCAGACGAGTTTCGCGGCCCGCACTCGCCCGGCCCTGGTCCTCGTCGTGGTTCGACAGGATCAGCCAGTGAACCTCGTGAGCGCCTTCGAGCGACCAGTGTGGCCGGGCCAGCAAGGCGTTATGGCCGGATCCCAGGAGGCACTGGCTGACTTCTACCAAACGGAGGTGCAGCGCTGGGGCGATCAACCGGCGCTGGTTGTGGCGAGCTACAACGCAGTCGATGACAAGGGGCACGAGAAGCTTGTGGCTGCCTTTGGGGCCAGCCGTCCGTTGGATGAGGTCATCGAAGCTGTCGGGGACGTCCTGCGCGGTTTGGGACGTGATCATGACTGATCGATCGCTGGTGCTGAGACTGGCCGGACCTATGCAGTCGTGGGGTTCGTCGAGTGAGTTCAACTGGCGTCAGACTGACGCCCAACCAACGAAGTCGGGCATTGTCGGGCTGCTTGCTGCGGCTTCGGGCCGGCGGCGGGAAGACCCCATCGAGGACCTGCTGGCACTGCGTTTGGGCGTGCGCATCGACCAACCAGGCACCCTATTGCGCGACTATCACACCGTCAGCGACTTTCGCGGGACCCCCTTGCCATCGGCTGCGCTCAACGCGTCTGGACGTCAGAAGCCCACATCGCCAAAGAAGTTCACGCATGTGACCCAGCGGTACTACCTCCAGGATTCAGTCTTCGTCGCTGTCATTGGCGGGAACACCCAGGTGCTTGAGGGTCTAGCCTCAGCGCTTCGACGTCCCCGCTTCCCGCTCGCGCTGGGTCGACGTGCGTGCGTGCCGACCCAACCCATCGTCCTCTCGGAGGGCGCCGGTGCCGATCTGTGGCGGGGGACCGTTGCCGAGGTGATCCATCGCGTGCCTTGGCAGGCTGGGCCTGCTTACCGGGTGTCAGCCGCCGATAGCTCGACCGTGACAGTGCCGTTCACGGTCGATGACGACAACGGCGACGACGACCTGGCCGACGTTCCCTTGTCCTTCTCCCGCGAGCAGAGGGCTAAGCGATCAACCCGCCGAGTTCGGCACGGCTGGGCCGAGCTGGGGTCGGGCTCGGGCGCGACCAACGCTCAGGCGCCGCAGCCGGCTCGACACAATCCCTTTGCGCTCTTGGGGTGGTGACCATGGCCTACCTGTCACTCATCACCCTGAACCCACTTCGACGCGAAACGCAGCGATTGATCAGCAGCCCCCAACGTCTGCATGCCGCCGTCCTTCGGGGTCTCCCTCAGGATGACGTCACCGAGAGAGTGTTATGGCGGCTTGAGCGCCGGGAGCGAACCATGGAGGTGCTGGTGCTCACCCAACGTCGCCCATCCTGGGCGGCACTGGTGGAGTCTGCTGGCTGGCCGGGCGCCGACGGTGGCGAGGGCCTAGTCAAGGACTATGACCCCTTGTTGGCTCGGGTCGCCGTTGGGCGCGAGTTCTCATTTCGGGTCGTCACAAATCCGACGTCCACCCTCAGCGTGCTCAAAAGCCCGACCGCACAGCAACGCGCGTCCCTCGATGACGCGTCGCGGAAGCGCGGCATACGTGTAGGGCATCGCACGGCCGGAACTCAGTTGGGTTGGTTCTTGGCGCGGGCCGCCGGCGACTTTGACACGTGGGGTTTCACGGTGGGGGTGCCCGGCGACGCTTCCGTCGAACTAGTGGCTCGTAGACATGAATCCTTCATCAAGGGCGTCGATCGGCGTCGGGTCACCCTCGACACGGCGACGTTCGAGGGGCGCCTCAAGGTCACTGATACTGAGCGCTTCACCGCGACGCTGTTGGGTGGCCTCGGGCGTGGGAAGGCTTACGGCTGCGGCTTGTTGACGCTCGCCCCGCCTCGGGAGGCTGCGCATGTGGTGGAAGGCTGAGACTCAGAGCCTGCACCGCGTGAGTGATCGAGTCTCGACCGTCTATGTCGAGCGTTGCCACGTCGACCGTTTCGAGAACGGCATCGTCATCGTCAACAAGGAACGCACGGTTCGGGTGCCCGCGGCGTACGTCGCAGCAGTGCTCCTCGGCCCCGGGACTCGCATCACGCACGCGGCCGTTGCGCTTCTCGCCGACTCAGGGACCGTGGTGGAGTGGGTCGGCGAGCACGGAGTCCGGATGTATGCCGCAGGTTTAGGCCCCAGCCGCGGCTCGCAAGTGATCACCCGCCAGGCCTACCTAGTAACCCGCACTCAGGAGCGACTCGGGGTTGCTCGGGCGATGTACGCCATGCGCTTTCCCGGAGAAGATGTCGCCGGACTGACCATGCAGCAACTGCGTGGCAGGGAGGGTGCCCGCGTCAAGAAGATCTATAAACGCGAAGCCCAACGAACCGGCGTGGCTTGGGCGACTCGCGAGTATCGGGCGGGGGACGCGTTCGCCGCAGGCGACGACGTGAATCGCCTGCTCTCGGCCGGGCATGCGTGCTTGTATGCCGTGTGCCACGCGGCCATTGTCGGCGTGGGGGCCAGCCCGGCGTTGGGTTTCGTCCATACAGGCGGGGCAACGTCCTTCGTCCTTGACATCGCTGATCTCTACAAGGCCGAGTTCAGCATTCCGCTTGCCTTCGACCTCGTGGCAGCGGGAAAGACGGACGAGGGCGATATTCGGCATGCACTACGATCGCGGTTCTCTGATGGGCGATTCATGCAGCGTGTTGTTGGCGACGTCCTTGACCTGCTCCAAGTCGGCGAAGACGATCTCTCTGGCGACCGGAATGAGCTCTGGGACGAGCGCTCGGCCGCCGTGGCGGGAGGCCGAAACTGGGCCAACACCCCTGAGGCGGAACTTCCGGATGAGGGCTACCTCGTTCTCTCTGGCCCAGAGTTGGCTGTACCGGTGGTGGACTGGTGACAGTGGTCGTACTGGTTGCGGCCGCTCCGGGCCTGCGAGGCCACCTGACTCGTTGGATGATCGAGGTCCAGGCGGGCGTGTTCGTCGGGCAGCCGTCAAGGCGGATCCGGGATGCACTCTGGCGGGTGCTGAGCGACCGGATTGGTGACGGGCAGGTGGTGATGATTGAGCCCGCAAAGAACGAACAGGGTTGGGCAACACGAACGGCTGGACGCGATCGATGGAGTCCGCGAGACTTCGACGGATTGATTCTAATCGC
>JAKOZM010000472.1 GCA_029779995.1 Actinomycetes bacterium | reverse complement strand
TGGTGGACGTGATCGTGATGTCGCGCAACAGTGCCGTCACGGGCCTGCGCATCATGCGCAGCGTCGAGCACTATGGCCTGCCGGTCATCCGCGCGGTGTTCACGTCGGGCGCCGCTCCCTTCGCCTACTGCCCGGCGTTCGGGGTGTCACTGTTCCTGAGTTGGGATGAAGCCTCGGTACGTGCGGCCATCCAGGCGGGAGTCCCGGCGGGTCAGGTGCTGGCCTCGGCCCATGCTGATGATGCCGAGGACGAGGGGGTGCGCATCGCCTTCGACTTCGACGGGGTGCTTGCCGATGATGAGGCCGAGGAGGCTTTCGCGGCCGGGGGAATCGCCGGGTTCCAGCATCATGAGGCGCAGCGGCTGTCCGTGCCGCACAACCCCGGCCCCCTGCAAGGATTCCTCACCGGCGTTGCCGCCTTGCAGCGCAAGGAGCGAGAGGTGCTCGGAGGCCCGGGGCGACTGCGCGTGGCAGTGATCACCGCTCGCAGCGTTCCCGCCCACGAGCGTGCCATCAACACGCTGCGCACCTGGGGCGTGGAGGTGGACGACATGTTCTTCCTGGCCGGTGCGGACAAGGGCAATGTCGTCGAGGTGCTGCGTCCGCACATCTACTTCGACGACCAGACCTCGCACCTGACATCGACTCGGCGATTTGCGCCGTCTGTGCACGTGCCGTTCGGCATGCGCAACGCGGGGACCCTGGAGTAGGGCGGATTGCGCTCGCCGATCGACGCGGATCCGTGCCATGTGGGGCAAGCGCCGCAGGTGTTCCTCAGATCACATCGTTTTCTGGTGTGAAGCGCGCGCAGTTCGGGGATCACTGACCTGTCCGGAAAACCCCTCACCGGGCGGAAGAAGGAAATCCCCTCATGAAGACCTCAGTGTTCGCGATCGCCGCCCTCACGGCCACCGCCGCGCTTGGCTTTGCCGCTACCCCCGCAACTGCCGCCGTTCCCGAAGCCGGGATGGACTTCATGGGGCACGATGTGAACTTCAAGGCCGCGGCCGAGGCCGAAGGCCTGCAGGTGCCGACCAGCAACTACACGATCTCGGCCACCTTCGGTCGCAGTGGCCCCTACTGGAGTTCCGGGCGGCACACGGGGCTGGACTTTGCTGCCCCCATGGGCACCCCCATCGTTGCCGTGGACGACGGCAAGGTCGTCGCGTCGGGCCCGGTTGGTGCCTACGGCAACATGATCGAGGTCGCTCACGGCGACGGAACCCGCAGCCTGTACGCGCACCTGTCCAGCATCGAGGTGCGTAGGGGTCAGACGGTGGCCCGTGGTGAGCACATCGGCGACCTGGGCAACACCGGCAATTCAACCGGCCCCCACCTGCACTTCGAGATCAGCAAGAACCGGACCCCCGTGGATCCGGCGAAGCACCTGGCCATGTGACGTGGCCACCCGATGACCCCGTTGGCCGCTCTGAGGGGGCGGTCGACGGTTTGAGGACCCCGGCTTGATGAGGGTGAGCCGGGGTCCTTCCTTGCGTCGCTGGTTACGTGGCATCCACCAGCGGGACATCGAGCATCTCGACCAGGTCGGCGAAACTGGGCCCGTAGGTGGCGGTGACCAGCACCCCCTCGGAGGTGATCTCGAAGGTCGCGAGGTCGGTGTACACGCGATCGACGCAGCGCACGCCCGTCAGTGGGTAGGTGCACGAGGGCACGAGCTTGCGGCTGCCGTCCTTGGCCAGCAGGGTCATCATCACGAACACTCGCCGTGCGCCGGTCGCCAGGTCCATGGCGCCCCCCACAGCCGGGATGGCGTCGGGTGCGCCGGTATGCCAGTTGGCCAGGTCGCCGCGGGCGGACACCTGAAAAGCGCCCATCACGCACACATCGATGTGCCCGCCGCGCATCATCGCGAACGAATCGGCGTGATGGAAGTACGAACATCCAGGCAGCTCGGTGACCGGGATCTTGCCGGCGTTGGTGAGGTCGCGATCGATCTGCTCACCGACGGCGGCCGGACCCATGTTGAGCATGCCGTTCTCGGTGTGCAGGACGACCCCGGATCCCGGTGCCAGGTGATCGGCGACCAGCGTCGGCTGGCCGATCCCGAGGTTCACGTACGACCCGGCGGGAATGTCCCGAGCGATCACCGCGGCCATCTCGTTCTTGTTCAAACTCATGCCGGGCCTCCTACCGCCACCACGCGGTTGACGAATATCGACGGTGTGATGATCGCTTCCGGATCGAGGTCACCGGTCTCGACGACGTGGTGGACCTGCACGATCGTGGTCTGAGCTGCAGTGGCCATGACGGGGCCGAAGTTCCGGGCGGTCTTTCGGTAGACGACGTTTCCCATCCGGTCGGCGATGTGGGCGCCGATGAGCGCGACGTCGCCGTGCAACGCCGACTCCAGCACGTGCGCCCTGCCGCCGAACTCACGGGTCTGCTTGCCCTCACCCAGCAGAGTGCCGGCGCCTGTGGGGCTGAAGAAGGCGGGGATGCCGGCGCCCGCGGCGCGCATGCGTTCGGCCAGGGTGCCTTGCGGCACGACCTCGAGTTCGATCCTGCCCGCCCGGTACAAGTCGTCGAAGACCCAGGAATCGTGCTGGCGGGGGAAGGAGCAGATCATCTTGCGGACGCGCCCCTTGGCCAGCAGTGCAGCCAGCCCCGTCTCGGCGTTGCCCGCGTTGTTCGACACCACGGTGAGGTCGCCCGCCCCTTGGGCGATCAGCGCGTCGATCAGTTGCACCGGCATCCCGGCCATGCCGAAACCGCTGATCAGCACTGTCGAGCCATCCCGGATGCCGGCCACCGCGTCGGCGGCCGATGGGCAGATCGCGGCGGTCATGCCACGTTCTCCAGCACCACGGCCAGGCCCTGCCCGACGCCGATGCAGATCGCGGCCACACCCCATCGCTGTCCGGACTCCTGTAGTCGAGCGCTGAGGGTGCCCAGGATCCGTCCGCCGGAGGCGCCGAGCGGATGCCCGATCGCGATGGCGCCGCCGCGGTTGTTGACGATCTCCGGGTCGATGCCCCAGGCGTCGATGCAAGCCAGGGATTGCACGGCGAAGGCCTCGTTGAGTTCCACCGCGCCCACATCCGACCAGGAGATTCCGGCGCGCTGCAGAGCCCGGTTCGCGGCCTCGATGGGTGCCAGGCCGAAGTCCTGCGGATCCAGGGCATGTGCTGCGCGACCGGCGATCCGCGCCTGCGGGTCACGGCCAAGCATCTGCGCGGCCGCCTCGCTGCCGAGCACAACTGCGCTGGCCCCGTCGTTGAGCGGGGACGCGTTGCCGGCGGTGATGCTGCCCGCCGCGGCGAAGGCTGGTTTGAGGCCGGCCAAGGTGGCAGCAGTCGTCGTCGGACGGATGCTCTCATCGCGCGCCAGGTCCACGCCGGGTACGGGGACGACTAGGTCGTCGTAGAACCCGTCAGCCCACGCCGTAGCCGCCAGGGCGTGGGAATGAGCGGCGAAGGTGTCCTGGCGTTCGCGCGAGATGCCCAGCCGCGCAGCGACACCCTCGTTGGCGTGGCCCAGGGACACCGTCCATTCCGATGGCATCTGCGGGTTGACCAGCCGCCAGCCCAGTGTGGTGGATACGGCCTCGGTGTTGCCGGCGGGGAAGGCCCGCGAGGGTTTGGGCAGCACCCAGGGCGCCCGGGTCATGGACTCCACGCCGCCGGCCACGACGACGTCGGCGTCGCCGGACTCGATGGCGCGCGAGGCGGCGATCGCCGCATCCAGCGATGATCCGCACAGTCTGTTGATCGTGGTCGCCGGCACGGAGGTCGGCAGACCGGCAAGCAGCACTGCCATTCGGCCGACGTTGCGGTTGTCCTCACCGGCCTGATTGGCGCAGCCCCAAACGACATCATCGATGGCGCTGGGGTCCAGGTTGGGCACTTTGGCGAGGGCGCCGGTCAGCGCGGTCGCCGCGAGATCGTCTGGGCGCACGCCGGCCAGGGCGCCTGCGAAACGTCCGAAAGGGGTGCGGGCTGCTGCATAGAGGTAGGACTGGGCCATGTCATGAGGGTAGGCGGACACACTCATCGCGTCCAATATTGAATCGGCATAGATTGATAACATGTATGCATGGATCTGACGGCCGTGCGCTCATTCGTCACTGTGGCCGAGCAATCGAGTTTCAGCCGCGCCGCCGACCTGCTGATGATCGCGCAACCCGCCGTATCGCAGCAGATCAAGCGGCTCGAACGCGAACTCGGTGCCCAGTTGCTGCGCCGCTCGACGCGGCGCGTCGAACTGACCCAGGCGGGCCAGGCCTTCATGCCGCGGGCCCGGGCCATCCTGGCCGAGGTCGACCGTGCGGAGCAGGAGATGCGATTGCTGGCCGCAGGTTTGGCCGGGCGGGTGGCGGTGGGATTCGTCGGCACCGCCACCTACGACTTGCTGCCGCGGCTGTCCCGCGCCGTGCGGGCGCACAGTCCTGCAGTGCGCCTCGAGCTGTTCGGCGAGCAACTCAGCCCTGGCTTGGAGGTCGATCTGCGGGAACGGCGCGTGGATGTCGCCGTGCTGCGCGACCCCACGCGCGATCCTTCCCTTCGGATCCACTGGCTGCGCTCCGAACGGCTCGTCGCGGCCCTGCCCGCCGACCACGCGCTGGCGGATCGGGAGGATGTGGCGGTGCGCGACCTCGCCGCGGAGGTGTTCGTGACCCATCCCTCCGGGCACCGCTCCGTGATGTACGACGCCGTCATGGCGGTGTGTCGCAGTGTCGGGTTCCAACCGGTCGAGGTGATCGAAGTGCGCGAGACGGCCACGCTCGTCGCCTTCGTAGCGGCCGGGATCGGGGTGGCTCTGGTGCCGGAACCGGTCCGATCGTTGGCCGTTGAGGGGGTGGTGTACCGGCCACTGTCCGATGTCGCGTTCGAGACGGAGCTGGTGCTGGCCGTCCGTGCGGGTGAGGTGTCACCTACGGTCGCTGGTGTGGTGGACGCTGCCCGGGCGGCCGCCCGCCAGGGGCTGGGCGCCAGCGGCATCCGCGAGTAACCTTCGGGGCATCCCAAGAGTGGAGGTGGATCGTGTCAGGTCGCAACAAGTGGGTGGGGGCGCTCGTCGCCGTGGGAGTGCTGGCCGCCGCCGCGCCAGCCTCGGCCGTCCCGTTGCCCGGGTGGGGGCTGGACCGGATCGACCAGCGGGGGTTTCCGCTCAACGACTCCTACACGCCCGCGGCCGATGGTAGCGGGGTGACCGTGTACCTCATCGATACCGGGCTGGACGTGGACAATTCCCAATTCGGGGGCCGGGCGTCGCTGGGGCGCAACTTCACGGGAACGGCGGTCTCCGACTGCGCGGACGAGAGCGGTGTGTCGCACGGGACGTTTGTCGCGGGCATCGTCGGGGGCACGCGCACCGGCGTCGCGCCTGCTGCCACGCTGGTAGAACTGCAGGCACTGGGGTGCAGTGAGGGCGGGTCGACGATGACTGTCGCCCAACAGCGGCGGGCGGTGATCGACGCGCTGAACTGGATTCGGGTCAATGCCGCGCGGCCCGCGGTCGTCAACATGTCTTTGACCTTCAAGCGGTCCGTCCGTCTCGACCGGGCCGTGGGACGCCTGATCGACAGCGGCATTCCGGTGGTGGCGGCAGCGGGCAATGAGGGCGCGGATTCCTGTTTTAAGTCCCCGGCGCACATCCCGGCGGTGATCACCGTGGCCGCCAGCACACAACGCGACCGGGCATGGAGCGGGTCCAACCAGGGCTCGTGCGTGGACATCTGGGCGCCCGGGAAAGACATCACGTCGGTCCTGCTCGACGGTGGGGTGATCCGCTACCGGTTCGTGGGCGCCACGTCCTGGGCCACTCCGTTCGTCAGCGGGGCGGTTGCCCTCTACCTGCAGCGACACCCGTTGGCCAGCCCGGCGAAGGTGCGGCGCTGGCTGGTCCGGACCTCGACCAAGGATGCGTTGACCGGGGTTGACCCCGGTACCGTGAACCGCCTGCTCTTCGTCGGCAGGCTGTAACCCCCGCCCAACGTCGCCCGTCTTTGGACCTGTCTGCCGTGGCGTGCGTATGAGCGCGTTTCGCGCAGGCCCATCTGCGTTCGGCGTCTGGACGTGCGACCCAGCGGAGCTCGCCGACTGGCCTGGCGGCACGACCTGCCGAATATGTCATTGGGACGCACGTTAAGTCTTCGCTACTGACATTCTTGCTGGCCTGGCGGCAAGGCCTGCCGAGCATGTCGGTGGGACGCAGGTTAAGTCTTCGCTGCTGACATTCTTGCTGGCCTGGCGGCAAGGCCTGCCGAATATGTCGGTGGGACGCACGTTAAGTCTTCGCTACTGACATTCTTCCTGGCCTGGCGGCACGACCTGCCCGGCCGGGCCGCCATCATGCAGCAATCGTCAGGTTCTGGCTATGAACAACCAACAGACACCACCTAGGCTGCAGGGGATGACCGCGCCCCTGACCACCGACCGCACCGCGCGTCACGCACAGATTCCCGGCGGCCTGTACACGCCCGTTGTCGTCATCTTCGTGTCGCTGCTGCTGATCTCCAACATCGGCGCCGTCAAACTGATCGCCTTCGGCCCGATCATCACCGATGGCGGCGCGTTCCTGTTCCCGCTGGTCTACATCACCGGCGACGTATTGGCCGAGGTCTACGGCCTGCGCGCAGCGCGCCGGGCGATCTTCCTCGGCTTCACGATGGCGGTGCTCGCGGCGCTGACCTTCCTGCTGGTGCAGTTCTCGCCGCCCGCTGCCGACTGGCCCCATCAAGAGGCGTTCGAAGCCGTCCTGGGCTTTGTGCCCCGGATCGTGCTGGCCAGTATGGCCGGCTACCTGGTGGGCCAACTGCTCAACGCGTACGT
>JAKOZM010000435.1 GCA_029779995.1 Actinomycetes bacterium | reverse complement strand
TACGGCGGGCAGCAGTACGGCGGGCAGCCCGGCCAGGCCTACCCGTCCTATGGCGCCCCAGCAGCTCCCGCCCTCGGCAACAACGCATACGCCCCGTACGGCGGATTTGTCTCGGGCGCCGAACACCCGCAAGGCACGCTCATCCTCGTGCTGGGCATTGTCGGCCTGGTGCTGTGCCAACTCGCGGGTCCCGTGGCGTGGATCATGGGCCGCAACGCGCTGCGCGAGATGGACGCCAGCGGGCAGCAATTCACCAACCGTGGCCAGGTGAAGGCCGGCATGATCTGCGGCATCATCGCCACCGTCTTGACCGTCCTGGTGATCGCGCTCTACATCGCGATGTTCGCCGGGCTGATGGCGAGTTCAAGTACAGGCATTCGCTAGCAGGCCATTTCCTCTTGTGTTCGAACACCTGTCGTAGTACACTCGTACTATAACAGCGACCCGGTTGGACCTGCAGCCAGGCGGCGGTATGCCGTCCGGCGCGGTGCCGCGGGATGGGTCGCCTTCGCGTGGGTTGTTGACGGGCCAGGCGCTGGCTGACGGTCCGGGGAGCGCGTCGGCCGCTCGTGGTGCCGTGGTGGGGGTGTCGACGGGGGCGTTGCATGCGGTGGTCGACGCGGTCCACGCTCGGTTGGCTGACCCGGACGCTGGTGTGGTCGTGGGTGCTGCGGATATCGGTGAGGTGGAGCGGATCGCTCGTCGGGTGGAAGCCCTGCGGTTGGCGTTGGTCGCTCGGGCTGATCGGCAGCAGGTGCATCGCCGGACCGGGCATTCCTCGACATCGGCGTGGGTCGCGTCAGCAACCCACGGCGATGGGGCTCACGCGGCGCGGGAGGTGGTCTTGGCAACGTCTCTTGCTGGCGAAGGGCTTGCTGCGAGGCGGGCTGCGTTCGATGCCGGTGACGTGTCTGGTCGGTGTGCGGGGATCATCGTTTCGACGATGGACAAGCTCCCGGAGTCGTTGACTGATGTGGAGCGGGCGAAGGTCGAAACGTCCCTGGTCCGGCAGGCGCGGGTGTTGAATCCGGGGCGGTTCTATCGGGCGGCGAAGTTCGCCCTCGCCGACGCCGAACGCTCCGCCCAAGAGGTCGCTGAGCATGTCGAAGCCCAACTGCTCGATCAGGAGACCCGGGCCTACCGGTTGGCGACGGTCACCATGCAGGACCTCGGTGATGGCACCACGAGGCTGCAGGCGTTGTTGCCGACGTTCACGGCGCGGATGCTGGGCAAGGTGCTGCAGTCGATGACCGCACCCCGGCGTGTTCACCTCCGCAAAGCCGCCGAAGCAGCCTTGGCTGACGGTCAGACCGCTGCTGGTGACTTGGCTGACGGGTCGGTGGCGGCCGACCTGCACGCCTCCACCCGCCAGACCCCTGGCGCCGCCTTCGGAATCGCCACTCCGACTGACTCGGCCGAGGCCGCTGGCCCGGCCGGGCAGGCGGGGGCTGGCGTCGGCGCGGGTCGGGGTGTGGGTCGGAATGCCGATTGGGCTGACATCGACTGGGCCCACCGCCGCGGACGGGCTCTGACCGAGTTGATCGAGCACTTGGACACCGAACGACTCACCGGGAGAGTCGCCGCCACCGTCATCATCACGATGACCATGGAACAAGCCGTCGGCGCTGCCCGCACCGCACAGATCCAAGCCTCGATCCGGGAGGCGACCGGGACGCTGCTGGAGATGACCCCCAGTGTTGGTGCCGCGAGCACCGACACCGGCACGTTGATCTCGGCCACTGCTGCCCGGCGGATCGCCTGCCAAGCCGGAATCCTCCCCGCAGTCCTCGGTGGACCCGGACAGATCCTCGACCTCGGCCGGCATCACCGGTTCTTCAGCGACCCACAACGCACCGCCCTCTCGGTCGTCTACGACACCTGCGCGGCAGACGGGTGCGACCGACCCTTCGCGTGGTCAGAGCTGCATCACCAGCATCCCTGGTCCAAAGGCGGGCTCACCGACCTTGACCTCGCGATCCCCCTGTGTGGCTACCACCACCGGCTGATCCACAACCTCCACCACCGACACCACATCACCACCGACGCCAAAGGGGCGAAGACCGTCCACTTCCACGAACGAGCAGTAGACGAGCAACGGGTGCAGTCTGCCCGGCAATCGCCTGCTTATCGGTGACCTCGCGAATCGTTCGCGACGGCGGGACTGGACCGGACTGGATCGGGCCGGACTGGATCGGGCTGGGTCGGGCCGGACTGGGTCGGGCCGGACCGGTGGGCGACGAGCGGCCGGCCCGCTATCGCCGCAGTCATCCGCTACGACGGGTAACGGCAGGAGGATCTACTGCCGATAGCTGGCCAGGAAGACGCCGATCCTCTCGATGGCCTCTTCCAAGTCCTCGACGTGGGGCAGGGTGACGATCCGGAAGTGGTCGGGCGCGGGCCAGTTGAAGCCCGTTCCCTGCACGAC
>JAKOZM010000413.1 GCA_029779995.1 Actinomycetes bacterium | reverse complement strand
GTTGGCCTGCACCTTGCATCCGCCGTTGTCGGGGTGGGGAAACTTCGAGCAGGACGTCTGGGAGTTGTACCACGTCGAGACCGATCGCTCGCAGTCAACGAACCTGGCCGAACTCGAGCCTGAACGCCTCGAGCGCATGAAGGCGCGCTGGTTCGAGCTGGCCGAGCGGTACAACGGGCTGCCGCTTGATGACCGCACGGCGCTTGAGCAAACGCTGGCCGAGCGCCCCAGCGGCTCCCCGAGCCGGGATCGATACGTGTACTACCCCGACTGCGCGTCGGTGCCGGAGCAGTCCGCCGTCAGTATCAGCGGCCGTTCCTACACCATCGCGGCCGGCGTATCAGTTGATACCGAGGACGCCGAGGGCGTGCTGTTCGCGCACGGCGGCGTTATCGGCGGACGCAGCCTCTACCTGCAGAACCGCCGACTGACCTACACCTTCAACTGGGTCGGCACCGTATTGCAGACGATCACCGCCGACCGCGACCTCACCCCGGGTACCCACGTCATCACCGCCGAATTCACGGCGACCGGTCGCAGTGAGGATCCCGAGATGCCGGGTGCCAAGGGCACCCTGACGCTCTACATCGATGACGATCCAGTAGGTGCCGACGTGATCGTCACCCAGCCGGGCATGTTCTGCGCCGTGGGTGACGGTCTGTGCGTGGGACGGGACGACGCATCACCGGTCACCCCGGCCTACGTAGCGCCGTACCGGTTCACCGGTGGTCGCATCGACAAGGTGATCGTCGATGTGTCGGGCGAGCGCATGGTCGACCACGAGGCAGAGGTGCGCGGGTGGTTCCTGCTCGACTGAGCCGATGACGACGTGCGGTTCTCCGGATCAGGTCGGCACCAGCCACAACGCTGCGTACGGCGGTAGCTCGACCATGCCGTCAGTGACGGTCAGCATGCTGCCGGTCAGCAGGTCGACGTGCGCGCCGGCCACCTTCTGCTCGAACTCCCACGCCGGCACCTGCACGGCGTAGTCAGCGACGTTGTACACCTGCAGCATCTGCCCGGCAGGGTGCTTGCGCACGAAGCAGGTGACGCTGGCGACACTGGTCGGCATCACCGTGGTCTGCACCGATGCATGCAACGACTCGGTGCTCTTGCGAACATGGATCATGTTCCGCAACCGCTCGAACACCTCGTGGGCGTGCGGGCTGGCCTCGAGGTCACCCCATGGCATCCGTGGCCGGTGCACCCAGCGGCTG
>JAKOZM010000403.1 GCA_029779995.1 Actinomycetes bacterium | reverse complement strand
TCCGAGCACGTCGACTTCGGGAAGGCCTACGAGCAGCTGGCACATTCGGGTAGGGTCGGTCTCCACAGGGGTCCTCCCGGTCGAGGGATCTTGGTCGAAACTGACACTGGCAGGACCCCTGTCCCAAACCCTGAAACGACACACCCCAACCCGCGAATCACCTCACCAACCCGGGGACTCCCCCCTCAAATCCGAAGCGCCCCATTTAGGTCCTGGTGGCCGAAGTGGGCCAGCGCGCGGATCAGGCCGTCACCGGTCCCCAAGGACGTCTCAATCACCTTGATGCGACTGTCATCGGGTGCTGGACCAGTCATCGGTCTGCGCGATCAGTACGGCGTGGTCGGCAGGGACATACGTCCGGTCCAGGATCTCCCGTAGTCGGCTGATGCTCACGGTTCGGGCTCGGCCAACCTCGCTGTTGACGTTCCCGCCTCGTCCAGCGAGCAATTGGGCACTTGTTGTTGCGACACGCCGTGGGGAATCGCACCTTGTGCCGATTGGCTCACGGTTCGGTCTCGGCCAACCTCGCTGTTGACGTTCCCGCCTCGTCCAGCGAGCAATTGGGCACTTGTTGTTGCGACACGCCGTGGGGAATCGCACCTTGTGCCGATTGGCTCGTGAGGCGCCGAAGTTGTCACTCAACAGATCCGACGCGCTGGTCCGGGAGGGACCAGGAGGCTGCCAAAAGTGTGGACCCATAGGGCCTCCCTCACCACGTGAGCCTACCGCTGCCCGCCCTCCTACCCCGGGCAGATATGGAGCACCGTCCCCACTTCGCGCGTCGCGGTACCGCCCGGGCCACTGGCTACCACGGCAACGGAGTACTCGCCGGGGGGCAGGGTGATTGCTGCTGTCAGGGGGTCGCCTGTCAGCAGGGCGGTGGCACCCGACGGGGTGATCAGCGCCTCCGTGGTGTCGGCGCCCGTGACGGTGGCTGTGATGCGCAACGTGAAGGCGTCGCAACGGGTGAAACTGCCGTCGGCATCTTGATCCTCGTTCTTCATGCTGGCCGCGGTGATGGTGGGCGGATCTGGGGGCGGTGGAGCTGGTGCCAGGGACGACTCCTGCGGGACGGGTGCCTTGGAGGGGGTGGGTTTCGCCGATGGCCGCGTTTTCGCTGAGGCTGTCGGTTTCGTCTGCGTGCGCTTGGGCTGCGGCGCTGGCTGACTGGGTGTTCCTATGACAACAGGGGCCTGCGGCGCCACGGTGGGTGTTACGAACGCGGGAGCCTCCTCGATCGCGCCCGGCTCCGAGGCTGTTGTCTCGGTTGACGGCCCGACAGTCGGTGTCGAGGAAGGACTCTGTGACGTCACAGGCGTGATCGATCCGGCGATCGCCGTGGTCTGAGCACTCGGTGCCGAGTCCATCAGCAGAAGCCCGACGACGGCCAGCATCAGCAGCCCCGCGGCGGCGAATGCGGCGGGCAGCAGCCACTTCGAGCGCGAACTCGCATCCAATGGGAAAGGGAATCCGTCGTCGTCGAATGGTGCTGCCCGGCGCGCGAGTCGTTCGGCATCGCCAGCCTGCAGGCTCGCCACGATCCGGGCCGGCAATGTGTCTGGCGGGGTGAGGTACATGGGGGCGGCCATCGCGGGTCCCATCGCGGCCAAAGCTGCCCGCCGACGCTGCTCGCAGTCCTCGCAGGTCTTGATGTGGCGTGCGATGCGCTTGCGCAACAGCGGGGTGAGCGGCTGATCGGGCGGACTGATGATCGCCTGGAGTTCCTCGCAACGACTGCGTGAACGGTAGAGGGCCAGCGCGCTCACCGCGTCGGACAGCCCGGCGCGGGCCCGCGACAGGCGGGCGTGCACTGTGTTCGGGGTGGCTCCCGTGACTTCGCTGATCCGCTCCACGTCCAGATCGTGCTGCAGGGCGAGGGTGACGATGTCGCGGTCGGCGGGGCTCATGGCAACCATCGCTTGGCTGATCAGGCGGGCAGCCTCGTCGCGGCGCAGACCGGCGTCGAAGTCGACAGTGTCAGCCATCTCGACCACCTCGTGGGAGTCGCTGAACCGGGTGCGACCGCGCAGCGTCCGCAAGCACTCGTTGCGGGTGATCGCGTACAGCCATGGCCGCAGTTTCATCGGATCGCGCAGTTGACCGATGGATCCGGCCGCAACGAGCAGGGCATCGTGAACCACGTCCTGCGCGCTGGCCGGGTCGCGCAGCATGGTCAGGGCATAGGTGTACAACTTGGCCGCATACACGGTGTACACCGACTCCAGCCCGCTGGCCCCGTCGCGCGCCAGGCCCTCGGCCAGCTGCGCATCGGTGATCATGCTCGTCACGGTAGTTGCTCCTCACGTCCACATCTATAGGAGTGAGCAGGGCCGCCTCGAGCAACACTTTTTGGGCGTAGCGAAAACTCGTTGAAGAAAAGTGTTGGCCAGTACCAGCCCAGATGCTCCTACCTGTGTAAGCCACCCTCACCAAGGAGCACATCATGAAGATCATCCCCAGCCTTATCGCCGCAGCCCTGCTAGCCACCACGCCCGGCATGGCCCTAGCCGATACGCCCGCGCCCAGCCAGACGAACGGCCCGGGCCAGATCGTCGACGTTCCCCTGAAGACGTCGAACCATACGATCACCGGTACCTCGGCTGATTGGGGTCTCGATTGGTTCACCCTGAACTTCGACGCCACGCTCAAGCATGCGGTGCTGCAGGTGTCCAAGCAGGCGCCCACCCAGAACAAAGCCGGTGTCTACTCCATGGGGGCGACACAACCGGTTGCCCTCACCGGGACCGGCGCTGGGACCCCCGACATCGACGCTCTGGCGCTGCCGGGCCAGAAGTACGCCTTCACACAGCGGGTCGAAGGCCTCGAGGAGGGCACGACCTACCATTTCCTGATCAACCTGCCGGTCGGCGCCGGGTTCAAGCCCGTCCAGGTGGTGGGCAGCGTGCGCACTGAACATCACAGCGTCCATAGAATCACCCGTCGCACGGACGGCCTCGATCTCGACTTCACGGCGAGCGGGGGTTCCGCCACGGTCTCAGTGTCCACGTCGCCGCAGATCGTGGGCAGCAAGCTCAAGGGCGGCACCGCTGTGATCGTGAAGGGTGTCCCGCAGGGGGACCGGAACCGGTTCAGCCACACCTTCAGCAGCCTGACGCCCGGGACCAAGTACTACGTGTTGGCTGTCGTCAACGGCAACCACAGCACCCAAAAGCTGACCCAGACCAGCACCAAGAGCCTGCAGGTCTCAGTGTCGGTGGACAAGATCCGGGTCATTGATGACGCCGACAATGGGCTACGCGGTCGCGGTGAGCTGCTCTTCCAGGTGCGCGGCACCAGCGCTCCCACGAAGAGCAGCCTCTGGGGTGGCCATTACGGCGAGCGCAAGATCGGCTCGGGAAGCACCGTCGCGCTGACCGACAATGCCCTGGACCACGTGTTCACCACCAAAGAAGAGTCATTCACGGTGCAGGTCGAGGGCCGCGAAGCGGACTGGATCACGAAATCGAGCCGTGACTTCTGCCAGGAGAACTACAACCAGCCCGACCAGAAGCATCAGGCGCGTTGGCTCAACGAAAGCGACAGTGGTGCCGGTTGCTACCAGTTCTCGTACGCCGAAAGCACCTTCGACCTCGCCCAGGGCTATGCACAGACGAAGACCTTCATGGTCGCTCGCAGCCCGGAACTGCGATTTGAGGTCACCGTGACGATGAGCGCCAACGCTGTGTGACACCTCGTCGCGGCGCCGTGATTCCTCGACCTGGTCGGGGAATCACGGCGTTGTGCGAGGTCAGTCGGGGACAGACCAGGCGATGGCCGATCGCGGGATCGACCTCCGAACCGGGCCAACTCCGGTCAATCGGTCCCGACATGTGACTAGCCTCAACCTCGTGAAGCGTTTGGGTCTGCTCGGCGGCATGTCGTGGGAGTCATCCATCGAGTACGAACGCACGATCAATCGACTGGTGCGGGCCAGACTCGGGGGAGTGGCTTCGGCAGATCTGATCATCAGGTCCTTCAACTTCGCGCAGATCGAGGCGCTGCAGGAGGCCGGGGACTGGCCCGCGGCTGGGCGTCTGCTCACCGGTGCCGCCCTCGACCTGCAGGTTGCCGGAGCCGAGGGCATCGTCATCTGCACCAACACGATGCACCGGCTCTTCGATGAGGTCGAGGCGGCCGCCTCCGTTCCGGTGCTGCACATCGCCGATCCCACCGCATCAGCGATCACCGCTGCCGGCCTCACGACCGTCGCGCTGCTCGGCACCCGCTACACCATGGAGCAGTCGTTCTACCTGGATCGGTTGCAGGCATACGGGCTGGCCGTGATCGTGCCCGAGGAGCCCGACCGGACGGTGATCCACGACGTGATCTACAACGAACTGGTGCGAGGAGTCTGTGATCCGATCTCGAAGGCGGCGTACCTGCACATCATCCAAGGGTTGGTGGCTCGTGGGGCACAGGGGGTCATCGCAGGCTGCACGGAGATCGAGTTGCTCATCGGGGTCAACGACCTGCCGGTCCCGCTCTTTCCGACCGCGTTCCTGCATGCCCAAGCGGCAGCGGCCTTCGCTCTGGCCGATTAGGTGCGCCGGATCAGGGGCGGCTGTCCGGCCACTCCGGTGGCGGGGCGGTGAGGAACCGGCTGAACAGCACCCCGACGAGGATCGAGCCGACGAGCCAGAAGGTGATCGCCAGTTGAGGTGAGACGAATGCCAGGGGGATGGACAGCAGGAAGATGACGACCGGGCTGGATGCGCCGAGCATCTGCTGCTGCTTGAAGGTGGGCGAGGGTCGCAGCAGGAACAGGTCGTCGGAGTACGCAACCTGCCACATCACGACCTCAAGGCCGCTGACGCAGGCGACGAAGACTGCGAACACGACCACCGCCATCGGATTGCCCCAGTTGTCCCCGAGGAGTTCCGCCGGCCAGGGCAGCACGGCGACGAAGGCCAGGTACACCAACGTCACCAGAGTGAAGCGACCGCTGACCCCACGCAGAGTGGCCACGAAGCGGTGATTCGCACGCCAGTAGATGGCCACCCACACGAAGGCCACGAGGAAGGCGCCGATCTCCGGGCCCTTCTCGACGATGGCCGCCCACAGAGCTGCGGGGTCATCCGCGTCCCCGACGAGTTCCGGCAGCCCGATCTCCAAAGCGGCCAGTGTGAGCGCGATGGCATACACGGCATCGGTGAAGTTGATCAGGCGGTCAAAGCCCGCATAGCCACTGGTCCGGCTGTACACCGTGTCCGTCCAGGGGTTCGACCGGGTGATCGGCTCGTCGCTCACTGGCTGAATGTAGCCGCACACGGCCATGCGGCGCTGGGCAGGGAAACGCCGTCCAGGAACGCCGAGATCGCCGCGGCGCTAGGCACCGGTGCCTGAAAGAGCACCGAATGGCCGGCAGCCGGTACCTGCAGCAGCGTCGAGTTGGGCAGCAGTCCGGCCAGCGCCCTGCTGTTCGCCGGGGGAGTGATGACATCGCGGGCCCCGACCATGACCAGCACGGGCAGGTCAACGCCGCGCAACTGCGCCGCGTTGCGATTCGAGCGCAGCCAAGGGTCCTCGGCGGCCACCATGCGGTCGTAGGTGCGGGCAGGGACAGTGGCTTGGGGATAACGGCCTTCGTCCACTGCCCTTTCCAGCCGCGCCACGAAGGCCCTGCCCTGGCGCTGCGCGCAGCGTGTGTGCGGGTAGTTGGTGCGCAGGTAGGTCCGCACCCCGGCCCGCGGGTCGCTGTCGGCGCGCTGCACCCAGCGGGGGCCCAACGTCGTGTCGCTACCCCCCGGGTTGGTCCCCACGAGCACCGCTCGCCGCACCCGCGACGGATGCTTACGCATGAGCTCCTGCACGACAAAACCGCCCATCGACCACCCCAGCAGATCGGCCTTGGGCACGCCTATGTCGGTCAGGAACTCAGCCGTGGCGGCAGCCAAACCGGCGAAACTCGTGCGGCTGCGCGAGGTGGAATCGCCCAGACCTGGGTAGTCGAACACGATCACCCGTCGGTTCGCGGCCAACCCCAACAGGAAGTCGGGATCCCACTCGGCCATCGGCGACCCGGTGCCGTTCAGGAGCACGAGAGGCGTTCCCATTCCCAGTTCGGACCAGGCGATGCCGTGGGAGCTCATCCGCGCATCGAGGCGGACCTGCGAGGGCATGGTGGGCTGAGCTTGCGGTGCCGCGCAGGCGGTCGTCAGCACCAGCAGCATTGCCAGCCGTACCCGCACCCGCCCACTGTGCCGCAGGCCTTCCGGGTCCGTCCACGCAGGACCCGGCTAGCGCCGCGCCCGCACTCGAGCCGCTGCTGCTCGGCCTTGCGCGAGGATCTCCTCCTGGCCCTCGACGTAGCGATCTCGCATCAGGATCCGGCCGTCGCAGATCACCGTGTGAATCACAGAGGAATCGGCCGCGTACACCAGGTTGGAGACCAGACTGTGGTCGGCGACCATGCTCGGCTGGTCCAGGTCGATGAGCAGGGCGTCGGCCAGTCTTCCGACAGCGATCTCGCCGGCGTCGATGCCGAACGCGGCTGCTCCGTCAGCGGTGGCCATTCGGAACACCTCCTGGTCACGGGCCGCCGTAGGCGACAACGAGCGGATCTTTGCGGAAAGGGCCGCGACCTTCATCTCAGTGACCATGGACAGGCCGTTGTTGCTGGACGCGCCATCAGTGCCCAGGGTCAGCCGGATACCCGCGCCCTGTGCCGCGGCGTGGTCGAACTGACCGCTGCACAGCTTCATGTTGGACACCGGACAGTGGGCGATGATCGCACCCTGTTCGGCCAGGATCTGCCGATCCGCATGTGACAGATGGACGCAGTGCGCGAGCACACTTCGCGGCCCGATCAGGCCGAGGTCTTTCAAGTAGGCCACCGGTGTCAGCCCGGTCTGCGCCCGGCAGTCCGCGTTCTCCTTCAACGTCTCGCTGACGTGAATGTGGATCAGCCGGTTCGTCTGCGCTACGGCCCGCAGCATCGCTTCCGGGACTGTGTAGACCGAGTGGGGAGCTTCAGTGATCTGGATTCGGCTCGGCAGATCCGGTTCCAGGTCCAGCAGTTCGGCGTTGCTGCGAACAGTGCGCGGATTGGGTGTCCCGCCGGGGCCGCTCAGATGCAGCAGGCCTATGGCTGCCCGCACCCCGAGGTCGGCTGCGGCCTTGGCGGTTACCGCCTGGTCCCAGTACATGTCGTTGAAGAAGACGGTCCCGGACTTGATCATCTCGAGGATGGCCAGCCTGCTCCCGGCCTCGATGTCGGCAGCAGTGAGTGCTGCCTCAGCCGGCCAGATGTGATCGGTGAGCCACTCGTCGAGTTCCAGGTCGTCGGCGAATCCGCGCAGCAGGGTCATCGCAGCGTGGGTATGGGCGTTGTAGAAAGGTGGCACGATCGCGAGCCGGGAGTGGCACGCGATCACGTCGTCGAAGTCGTCATCCGCGCCCGGATGCAGCGACTCGAAGCGGTTTCCGGCGATGACGACATCGGTGACGCGGCCATCGAGGACCACGTCCTTGATCAGTAGTCGTCTCATCGGGGGTCCACTGCGCGAATCCTCCATGACCAGGCATTGTGGCAGTCGTGGGGCGGCCCGCCCGGGTCCGCCCTCAAGTAGTGTCGGCACAGGTGATCAACGGAGGGTGAGTACTCGTGCGGCACATCGGCTCCCTGCTGTTCTGGGGTTTCGTCGTCATCAGTTCGGCGGTGCTGTTTCCCGTCGCGCTCATCATCTGGTTGGTGACCGCCGCCTTCGACCCCCGCAGGCGCGCGCTGCACAAGTTCACCTGTTTCTGGGCATCGCTCTACTCCTGGCTGAACCCGGCCTGGCGAGTCACAATTCGCGGCCGCGACCACGTCCAGGCCGGCACCACCTACATGTTCGTGGCCAACCACTTGTCCCTGCTGGACATCCTGGTGTTGTTCCGCCTGTTCTATGACTTCAAGTGGGTGTCCAAGGCGGGCATCTTCACAGTCCCGGTGATCGGCTGGAACATGCGGCTCAACGGGTACATCCCGCTGGTGCGCGGCGACCGGGACAGCGTCACCCAGATGATGGCCACCTGCCAGCGGACGTTGGCACAGGGCAGTTCCCTGATGATGTTCCCGGAGGGGACCCGCTCGGCCAGCGGCGAACTGCAGACATTCAAGACCGGCGCGTTCGAACTCGCGGCGCAGGCCGGGGTGCCCATCGTTCCCATCGTGATCCAGGGCACCCACGATGCGCTGCCCAAACATGGCTTCGTGCTGCGCGGCAAGCATCCGATTACTGTCACCGTCCTGCCGCCCTTCGCACCCGACGGGTCGGTGGCGGATCTGACGGCCCGGGCCCGCCACGAGATCGCACAGGTGCTCGCCAGCCCCGGACACGACTGAACCCGCCCAGAGGCTCCGGGCGGGTTCAGCGGTCGATCAGGAGTACATGGCCTCGATCAGGTCACGGTAGTTCTCCTCCACGGCCTTGCGCCTCACCTTCAGGCTGGCCGTCAGCTCGCCATCCTCCTCGGACAGGTCACGGGGGAGGATCGAGAACTTCTTAACCTCAATCCACCGGTGATCTTGGTGGGTGGGGCGGCGGGTTGACGTAGAAATGCCCCTGTTCGTGGGGAGAATGGGAGTTCTTCACGCTGCCATACCGACCAGGAAAGGGGCATCTCGTAGATGCAACTGTCTCATACCCCGGCGGCGCTGTCGGCGTCGTTCGATGAACCGAATCTGCTCGTGTCGGCCGGGCTGGTCCCGGCCATCCGGCTGGCCGACAAAGTCGGCCTGCCGCGGTTGTCCGAGGAGCATCTGACGACCGGTGCGAACCCGGGGTCGAAGGTGATGTGCCTGGTGGCGGGGATGGCTGCCGGGGCGGACAGCATCGACGACATGGACATGCTGCGCCGGGCCGGCGCGGCCAGGGTGTTCACCGGGGTGCGGGCCCCGTCCACACTCGGTACGTTCCTGCGCGGGTTCACGTTCGGTCATGTCCGCCAGTTGGACGCGGTCGCCGCCCGCACCCTGACCGCACTCGCCTCGACCGCGCCGCTGCTGCCCGGCATCGCGCAGGCCTGTCTGATCGATATCGATGACACGGTCAAACCGGTGTTCGGCCCTGGTAAGCAGGGCGCGCAGTTCGGCTACACGAAGGTCCGCGGGCTCAACGCCCAACTGGCCACGATCAGCACCCCGGATGCTGCGCCGGTGATCGCCGCGACCAGGCTGCGCCGCGGCGCGGCCGCCTCGGCCCACGGCGCGGTGCGGATGATCCGGGATGCGATCGTCACGGCCCGGCGCTGCGGGGCGGACGGACAGATTCTGGTGCGTGCCGACAGCGCCTACTGCTCGGCGAGCATCCTGCAGGCAGTCACCACAGCCGGTGCCCGCTTCTCGGTGGGGATGCCGTTGAACCGGCGGGTCCGGGCAGCGATCGCCACCATCGACGATGCGCAGTGGGTGCGCATCGAGTATCCGTGGGCGATCCCCGACCCGGACACCGGGGAACTCATCTGCGCCGCGGAGATCGCCGAGCTGCCGTTCACCGCGTTCACCTCCAAACCGACGACGAAACACGTCAGCGCCCGGCTGATTGTGCGCCGCATCCCGGAACGCAACCAGACGAAGCAGCAGGACCCGTTGTTCCCCGCGTTCCGGTACCACGCGCTGTTCACCGACAACCCCGCGCCGCTGGTGGCCGCGGAGTCCACCCACCGCGGCCACGCGATCATCGAGCAGGTCATCGCCGACCTGAAGAACTCCGCGCTGGCCCACCTACCCTCCGGACACTTCCCGGCGAATGCCGCCTGGCTGGTCTGCGCGGCGATCGCGTTCAACCTCACCCGCACCCTCGGCGTCATCGCCGGCGGGCAGTTGACGAAAGCGACCACGGCGACCATCCGCACCCGGCTCATCAACCTGCCCGCCCGGATCACCCGTTCCGCCCGACGGCTGCGCCTGCGGCTACCGCGGGACTGGACCTGCGAACCGCACTGGCAGCGGGTCTGGACCGCGGTCATGATCACCTGACACCCAGCCCATGTCCCTGACCACCCACGACCTATGGAAGAACCCCAGTTGAAAGGCCGGAGGAACAGCCGGCAGATCAACCACGCCCACCAGCACAAACCCGGCCGCTCCATCGGCGCCAGAAGCGAACCAGACAGACCACTCAGACCACCGGTGGATCGAGGCTTAATGGTCTCCCACTGGTTGAGCTGGCTGTTCAGCGTGTCCACATCGGCCTGGATCGCCGCCTGCACCTCCGGGCTCTGCGACAGGGCCGTGAGGTCGCCGGACAGACCGTTCTCATCGGCGAACTTCTGCAGCGCCTCGGGGTCCAGCGAGATCAGCGCCGTGGCGTAGTTGCGGTCGCTGGCATGGACGACCAGGTTCGACGCCAGGGCGGAGATCACCTTGAACTGGGCCGCGATCTGACCAGGGGCGATGTACTTGCCGCCGGAGGTCTTCACCAGATCCTTCTTGCGGTCGGTGATCTTCAGGCGGCCGGCCTCGTCGAGCTCACCGATGTCGCCGGTGGCGAGCCACCCGTCGGGT
>JAKOZM010000156.1 GCA_029779995.1 Actinomycetes bacterium | reverse complement strand
GCACGCGGGTTTATCGTGCGCATATGACACTCATCACTGAATCCCTGCCCACTCAGGTTGCTGGGATTGACGTGAACAGCCTGACTGCGCTCGTGGTGGCGTCTCCCAATGCCGAGAAACTCACCACTGTTGCGCCCTTCACCCTCGAACCGCTGGCTGAGGTGCCCATCAGTAGCGATGAGGACGTGGCCATCGCCTTTGAGACCGCGCGCCGAGCCCAGCAGCGCTGGGCGCAGTGGACGCCCAAGGAGCGGGCGCGAGTGATCCTGCGCTTCCACGACATCATGCTGGAACACCGCACCACCACCGTGGACCTCGTGCAGTTGGAGAACGGCAAGGCTCGGGTGCACGCCTCCGAGGAGTTCATGGATGTGCTGCTGACCGCGCGGCACTACGCCCAGGTGGCGCCCAAGCAGCTCAAGGACGTGCGTCACCGTGGGGTGCTGCCCGGGCTGACCAGCGTCAAGGAGATCCGCCATCCGAAGGGGATCGTGGGAGTCATCGCCCCCTGGAACTACCCGCTGACACTCGCGGTGTCCGATGCCATCCCCGCCCTGCTTGCCGGCAACGGCATCGTGCTCAAGCCCGATTCGCAGACCCCGCTCACCGCCCTGTGGGCCATTCGCCTGCTGCGGGAGGCGGGCCTGCCCGAAGGGTTGGTCCAGGTCGTGGTGGGCCCCGGCGCCCGCTTGGGCCCGATCATGGTCAAGAACTCCGACTACCTCATGTTCACAGGCTCCACGGCCGTCGGCCGCGAGCTCGCCGAGCAATGCGGCCGGGAGCTGATCGGGTGCTCGATGGAGCTCGGCGGCAAGAACGCGATGCTCGTGCTGGAGGACGCCGACCTCGACCGCTCCGCCGAGATCGCCGTGCGGGCGTGCTTCTCCAACACGGGCCAGTTGTGCATCTCGATGGAGCGGATGTACATCAACGAGAAGATCTACGACGAGTTCGTGGCCAAGTTCGTCGAGCGGGTCAAGGCGATGCGGATGCACGCCCAGATCGGCTGGGGTGCGGATATGGGATCGCTGATCAGCCAGAAGCAGTTCGACACGGTGTCCGACCACGTGGCCGATGCCCTGGCCAAGGGCGCGACTGCACTGGCCGGTGGCCGACCCCGCCCCGACATCGGACCGCTCTTCTTCGAGCCGACGGTGCTTGAAGGGGTGACCAAAGACATGCGCGCCTGCATCACCGAGACGTTCGGCCCCGTGGTCAGCCTGTACAAGGCGACCAGTGACGAGGAGGCCATCGACCGCGCCAACGACACCGAGTACGGCCTGAACGCCGCGGTCCTCACCCGCGACACAGCCCACGGACGCAAGATCGCCGCCCGGCTGCACGCCGGCACCGTCAACGTCAACGAGGGCTACGCGTCGGCGTGGGGGACCACCGCGGCGCCGATGGGCGGCATGGGGGCCTCCGGCTTGGGTCGCCGGCACGGCGTCGAGGGCCTGCTGAAGTACACCGAATCCCAGACCGTGGCCGTGCAGCGGCTCGTGGCGATGGGGCCGCAGTTCGGGATGTCGGATGAGAAGTGGAGCGACTTTATGGTGACCTCGTTGGCTTTGATGAAGAAGATGGGAATGTCCTGATGGCTGAGTTCGATTACGACGTCGCGATTATTGGCTCGGGTTTCGGGGGTTCTGTCTCCGCACTTCGACTCACGGAGAAGGGGTACAAGGTCCTCGTCATTGAGGCCGGCCGGCGCTTTGAGGACGCCGACTTCCCGAAGACGTCCTGGCGCACCAAGCAGTTCCTGTTCGCGCCGGCGCTCGGGTGCTACGGCATCCAGCGCATTCACCTGCTGCCCGATGCCGTGATTCTGGCTGGTGCCGGGGTGGGCGGCGGTTCCCTGGTCTACGCGAACACGCTCTACGTGCCGCCGGAGCCCTTCTTCAAGGACAAGCAGTGGGGCCACATCACGGACTGGCAGTCCGAGTTGGCGCCCTACTACGACCAGGCCAAACGAATGCTCGGGGTCGTCCAGAACCCCACGATGACCCCCTCGGACGTGGAGTTGAAGGCCGTGGCCGACGAGATGGGCGTGGGGGACACGTTCACCCTGACTCCGGTCGGGGTGTACTTCGGCGAGGGTGGCGGCGTCACCGCGCAGGATCCGTACTTCGGCGGCCGTGGCCCTGCCCGCACCGGATGCATCGAGTGTGGCGAGTGTATGACGGGTTGCCGGCACAACGCCAAGAACACGCTGGTGAAGAACTACCTCTACTTGGCTGAGAGCGCCGGGGCGGAGATCTCCCCGATGACCACCGTCACTGGCCTCGAGCAGTACGGCGAGGGCTACGCCATCGATACCAAGCGCACGGGCAGCCGCAAGGGGAAGCGGCGGATCTATGCCAAGGAGGTCATCGTGGCGGCAGGGGCCTACAACACCCAGCGCCTGCTGCATTCGATGAAGGATTCCGGTCGGCTTCCGAATCTCTCACCCGCGCTCGGCAGACTCAGCCGCTCGAACTCCGAGGCGCTGCTGGGAGCGATCACCGATGACCGGTCCCGCGACTACACGCGCGGCGTGGCGATCACCTCGAGCTTCTACCCGGAGCCGCACACTCACATCGAGCCGGTGCGTTACGGCAAGGGCTCCAACATGATGGGCTTCCTGCAGACCGTCATGACCGATGAGATCGACGGTGAGCCGCGGTGGAAGACGTGGATCCGCGAACTGGTGCGGCAGCGGTCCAACGCATTGCAGATGATCGACCTGCGCGGCTGGAGCGAGCGCAGCATCATCCTGCTGGTCATGCAGAGCGTCGACAACTCGCTGACCGTGTCGGGTAAGCGCAGCCGGTTCGGTTTCCGCTTGACCTCCAAGCAGGGCGACGGCGAGCCGAACCCGACCTGGATCCCCGCCGGCAACGAGGCCGCCCGCCTGCTCAGCAAGCGCATCGAAGGCCTGCCCGGCGGCAACCTTGGTGACCTGATCAGTGCCCCGATGACGGCGCACTTCGTTGGCGGGTGCGCGATCGGCGATTCACCGCAGACCGGGGTCATCGATCCCTACCACCGCGTGTACGGCCATCCGGGGCTGCACATCGTCGATGGTGCTGCGGTGTCGGCGAACCTGGGCGTGAATCCGTCACTGACGATCACGGCGCAGGCGGAGCGGGCCATGGCCCTGTGGCCGAACAAGGGCGAGACCGATGTTCGCCCGGCAGTTGGGCACGAGTACATGCGCGTTGCCCCCGTGGCGCCGAAAGAGCCCGTGGTGCCTGATGCGGCACCGGGTGCTTTGCGGTTGCCGGTGGTCGAGGTCCGGTAGGCCCTGCGCGACGTCAGGCGTTTCGGGATCGGGGGGCCCGTGGCGCGTGGCGCCGGCACGCGCCCGAGGGTTTTGGGCTAGTCCGCAGCGGGTCCGACACCTAGAAAAGAGCCTGGGGTACGTTCCAGCGCTTCGAACCAGGGTGCCGGGGCTCACACCCGCGCCGCGTGCCTGGATTCGTAGCCACGGTCAAGCGGCGCTTAACGCCGGTCCCACGCTCCCGGCATCTCCAGCAGAGCATCCACATCGGGCGTGGTCCGCCCGGCCACGATGTCGGCCAGCGTGGTGTTCTCCAGCACCGAACGCAGGGCCGCGCGTGTGGCCACCCACACGACGCGCAAGTGCTCGGCGGGCCCCGTGTAATCCGCGTCCTCGGGGGCTTCGCTGCGCACAGCCCCGAGGGGGCCGTCCAGCACCCGGATGATGTCGGCCACACTGATCTCGTCGGGAGCCTTGGCCAGCCGGTAGCCGCCCTCGGCGCCGCGTTGGCTAAACACCAGCCCCGCCTTGCGCAGTGTCCCGAGGATGCCCTCCAGGAAGCGCGCGGGGATCTCCTGGCGGGTGGCCAGGGCGTCAGCCTTCGCCAGCTGCTTGGGGTCCTGCTGCCAGACGACGGTCAGCTCTGTCATCGCGCGCAGGGCGTAGTCGACGCGGGCTGAGATCTGCATGGTGGCATTGTCCCGTTTCCGACGGACAATGCCACCACTGGGCGCGATCGTGTCAGCGGGTGGCAAGACCACGTCGCTCCCGCAGCTTGCGCGCGGCACTGGAGAAGATCCCGTCCACGAGCATGCCGATCATCAGGATCGCCAGCATCGTGGCCAACAGCTCCGGAGTCTTGCTCAGCTGCCGGTAGAACTCCAGGCTCGAGCCCAACGATGGCTTCTCGGCGATGATGACCAGCAGTTCGCCAGCCATCAGGGAGCGCCACGCGAACGCCCAGCCCTGCGTGAGGCCGCCTACATAGGTGGGTAGCGCGGCGGGCAGGATGATGTCGCGGTACATCGCCACGGGACCGGCTCCCAGGACCTTCCCCAGCCGCCAGTACGACGGCGGCACGTTGTCGATGCCGGTGATCACCCCGTTGGCGATGCTCGGTGCGGCACCGAGCACGACCACAAACATGATCGCCGACTCGTTGATCCCGAACAGCAGGATCGCCAAGGGGAACCACGCGATCGACGGCATGGTCTGTAGGCCGGTGATCAGTGAACCCACGGCCAGGCGCAGCGGGGTGATCCGGGCGGTCAGGATGCCGATCGCGGTGCCGATGAGCAGCGCGAGGGCGAAGCCGGTGATGGCCCGCGTCATCGTGGTGAGCAGTGAACTCCAGAAGCGTTCGCCGGTGAGCATCTGGGCGAAGGTCTGCAGTGTTTCGACCGGGCCCGGCAGCACATACTCGGGTCGCCACCCGGACCAGACAACGACTTGCCAGGCCCCGAGCACGATGACGATGGCCAGCAGTTTCGGCCACCACCAGGCCCACACCTGGGCCAGCACCGAGTCCTTCTTTGCCTCGGGAAGAACATCGACGACGGGGGTAAGAGCATCGGTTGCCATCACGCCGCCTCATGCAGTCGGCGGGTCAGGTATGCCGCTCGCTCAGCAACGGCCGCGGAGTCCATCACCCGTGGATGGGGCAGGTCGATGTCCTG
>JAKOZM010000554.1 GCA_029779995.1 Actinomycetes bacterium | reverse complement strand
GACATGCTGCCGGCCGCCGCCATGCGAGTGAATGTTTCGTGAACCTCCGGCGTCACGGTGATGGTGAGGCGGATTCGTTCGGGGGCGTGGGGGGTTTTCATCGGTGCAATGTGCACCACACTGCACCGCACGTCAACCCCGCTTACAGGGCGCGGGCAACACCGCGCAGCTCGTCCCGATGTCACCCGCGTCGGCTGAGCGGCAGGGAGTGGACCGCCGCAGACTACATGGGGCGCTCGCCGCCCCCATACCCCCTGGAAGGTGTCGCGTCGCCGTAGTGATCCACCAGCAGCACGCCGGCCGCGACCAGCTGCGGCGCGTGCTTCTCTCCGACGATGCGCTCCCACACCGCGCCCATGTCGCCCTCGTAGGCGTGGAGCGCAGTAAACAGGATGTTTCCGTACGCCTGACGGCAGTTCGCCAACGCCGCCACCAGGTCCAGCTGCGCCTGGCGTTCTGGACGCCGCTGCAGAATGTCCGGCTCGATGCCCGGCAGGATGTCCGCGCAGAACTGGTACGCCCCGGCGAAGTACTCGTCTCGCCTCTCGATCACCTCCCACGGAAGAGGCCGCGTCTTTGCCTTGAGCTCGATCTCCGAACGGTATATCCCCTCAACCGGGAAGCCGTCGATCGTCGCGCCTTCTCCGCGCAACGCCTCCGGGAGCCCACCGAGCATCTCGAAGCCCTTCTCGTAGAAGCGCCCGAACTTGTCCGACGCACGATCCCCGACGTACACCGTCGAGCCCTTGCCCGGCTCCGAATTGACCTCCTGACGCATGTTCGGGGGCCGGCCTCCGGTCGTGAATCGTCCCGCCTTGTGCGCCTGCACAACCCGCTCGTGGCTCACTTCACCGCGCCACGTCGTAAGCGCCGGATCAAACCGCCGAATCTCCGCGTTCGCCAGCTGCTCGACGCTTTCGACAGCATCCCAGTCCTGCACCCAGTTACACCCTTCGCCACCGAGCTGGACTCGAGACCAACCCCGCATCGCCTCACCGCCCCAGTCCAACCGACCCACCCGCAACCCGGACAGCTTCAAATCCGCACCCTCACGGAAGCCATCCTTGCCGTGTTTGAGGCGTTCTAGGCAGAGGGTTGACCCCAGATGCCCAAACAAGGGCCGGAAGCCTTCTAGGGCCTCTAGGGGCCTCGCCTGAGTGCGCACGGTAAGGTAATCAACCGTGGTTTTAAGGGGGCGGCTCATCGTTTCCTCCCACCCTCTTTCCGCTTCTCGCTGGGGACTTTCCCCCCCGTATTACCTGACGGGGGGGCAAAGGCCGCGACCCGGGCCGCGCCGTACGCTACCGCGCCCGCCGTGGCCCGCGCCGCGCTCTTCACCCGCAGCTCCTCCATGACGGCACCCGTCTCATCGGCGAGCCCGAGCGCATAGGCGTGCATTTCCCTTGTGACCTCCCGCGGCGCCGACCTCGCCCGCTCCATCAACGTGGCCATGTGCGCCGCCGCTTCGACCGTGTCGGCCAGCCAGTCACCCATGGCCCGGCTCAGCGACATGCTGCCGGCCGCCGCCATGCGAGTGAATGTTTCGTGAACCTCCGGCGTCACGGTGATGGTGAGGCGGATTCGTTCGGGGGCGTGGGGGGTTTTCATCGGTGCAATGTGCACCACACTGCACCGCACGTCAACCCCGCTTACAGGGCGCGGGCAACACCGCGCAGCTCGTCCCGATGTCACCCGCGTCGGCTGAGCG
>JAKOZM010000496.1 GCA_029779995.1 Actinomycetes bacterium | reverse complement strand
AAGAGCAACCTGAAGATCTTCGCGGCCGACACCGACACCATCGAGTCGACGAGGTGGGAGGCGCTGAAGGGCCGCGAGACGGCCGAGGGAGTGCGGCGCCCGCTGGTCGTGGTCTACGACGAGGCCCAGAACCTGAGCGACCAGCAGACAACGCTGCTGCTGGAGCAGCAGCCGGCCGTCTTCCTGCTCGCCAGCGCCACGTTGCGGTTCCCTGCTCAGTTCTCAACCGAGGTGATAGACCCGCTGCGCTCTCAGGGGGACTACGCCACGGAGGACCTCATCACCACTGTCCCCTCGGCCACGGTTGTGGCCTCGGGTCTGGTGAAGGGCATAATTGCGCTGGATGGCCTGAACGCACCTATGCAGGAGACGGTGAGCGAGATGCTGGCCGACCTGCGCGAGGCTGAGGCGACGGCCGATGCCCAGGGCTTGGGCTTCCTGCCGAAGGCGATCTACGTCTGCAACACCAACATGGTCGCCGATGACGCGGGCATGAGCGACGACCCGAAGCAGGTGTTTGAGCAACGGCAGGCCCCTCCCATCCTCATCTGGCGCTACCTCACCGAGCAGTGCGGCCTCCCCGCCGACCAGGTGGCGGTTTACGCCGACCTCAAGACGCACAAGGACTTCCCGCTGCCTCTGGACTTCAACCTATACACCGGCGGCGACAACGACTACGAGGAGTTCGTGGCCGGCGACTACCGGCACATCATCTTCAACCAGACCCTCCAGGAGGGCTGGGACGACCCGAGCGTCTACTTCGCCTACGTCGACAAGAGCATGGACTCGACGGTGCAGATCGCCCAGATCATCGGGCGGGTGCTGCGCCAGCCGGGCGCAACGCACTACGAGGCGGACCGCTTGAACACCGCGCACTTCTACGTTCGCGTCGATCGCAACGACGCCTTCTCTCAGGTGGTCGAGGACGTGAGGAACGGCCTCGGTGGAAACGCCCCAGAGGTCCGCATCCTCACCTCCCCTCCGGGTACGGAAGACCCTAAGAACCTGGAGCCCAGGGAGACCCGCACGGTCCCCCGGACGGGGGTCGACAACCGGGCCGCTGCCGAGCCCGTGGAGAAGGTCCTGGCCAAGGTGCACGACTACACGGGCGACACCGTGAACACGAAGGGTGAAGGGCGGCGCCGCACCGTCCAGCAGGCGATCGGTTCGAACGAGGCAGCGGACACCGACTGGGTGCAGTTCGAGCAGTCCAACCGGGTTAACGCCCGGTGGGTGTTCCGGCGTGAGGTATCGCGGCGCTACCGACCGGCCCTAACTGTCATCGACACCGACGGCGCGAAGTTCGACGCCAAAGTGGGCGTCGGTAGCAGCGCCTACCAGAGCCTCGCGGACAACGCTGCCGAGGCCGTCGACGAATACCTCCGGTATGCGGTCATCAAGCAACTGAAGCCGAGGCCGTACGAGATCGGCAGCACGCTTGTGCGGACGTCAAGCATGGAGACCTTCAAGAACTCGCTGCATGAGGGATACGACGGCCTCAACGACCTGGAGCTGAAGTTCGCGCGCGCTCTCGACGAGACAGGGTTGCCTTGGGCCCGGAACAGGTCGCAGACGGGCTACAAGATCCCGCTCGTGACCCTCGGTCCGACGGTCTGGTTCTTCCCGGACTTCATCGTGTGGTCAGGGGTGGACGTCATCTGCGTGGACACCAAAGCGTCGTTCATCATCGAGCCCGAGGCGCGGCGGAAACTGTTGGCCATCGAGCCACACAAGGAGGTCCAGACCATGGTCAAGGTCAAGCTAGTCACCACCGGTACCTGGAGAACCGACGGGACACAGGACAGCAAGGACGGGTACTCGATCTGGGCCCTTGGTAGCGGGCAGTCGCTGCGCGCTCTGCCCTTCGAGGACCTAGACGCGCTGGCCAACTCGTTCTTGCCTTCGAGCTCAAACTAACTCGCTTCACTCGACTTGCCGCGCTGGTGATCCTTTACGAGCGCCACGCCTCATTAGGGGGCAAGGCAATCGAGGAGAGCCATGCAACGTTCGCGACGGACCAACCCCTACCCGTTCACCTGGGAGATCCCGCTTGCGCTGGTCGTCGCGGTGCTCTTCCTGCTGCTGATGGGTGTGCAGCTCGGTCGCTCAGCGGCGAACCTGCTCAGCGGCAACGGGTGGGTCTTCGTCGACCGGGCCGCACTGTTCACCAGCCTGCCCGGAATCGTCAGCGGGCACGCCGACGCGGGCCTGGGCCCGCTGAGCCGCCCTCCCGGCCCCGCTGTCTTGTGGGGCTCGATCTGCGCCGTCGAGGGGATCATCCTGGTCATCTGTGCCGCCGGGCTGAAGTGGGGGCTTGGCCGTTGGGGACCCGGCCGGTTGCATGGTGTGGCCACTCGTGCGGAAGCGGAGGCGCTGTTGGGCAGGACCAGACTGCGCAAGCACGCGAAGGTGATTCGGCCGGACTTGTACGGAGCCAGCAGGGAGAGCGGCCGATGAGGCGCCTGCGGCCGGTGGAGGTCGGGTGGCGCCTGGGTGACGCCCGCGAGCCCCGCGGGGGCCAGCTGTGGGTGCCGTGGGATCGGACCGCCGGAGTGATCGGCCCCCAAGGATCGGGCAAGACGCTGGACCTGCTCGCCCCGGCCCTGATCGACGCCCCAGGCGCGGCGTTGACGACCCTGACCAAGGTCGACGACCTGCTGCTGACCTTCACCGCCCGCTCCACTCGGCAACGACCGTGCATCGTCCTCGACCCGTTCGGTCTGGTGCCCGGACTACCCGAGGTGGTGTGGGACCCTATCCAGGGCTGCGTCGACCCACTGGTCGCCGAGCGACGCTCCAAGGCGTTCACCGCCGGCACCGTCAAAGGCGCCGTCGCCGGCGGCCACGCCGACGACGCGGCCCGCTTCTACGCGGCCGAGGCCGCCAAGGTGCTGCAGGGCTACTTCCACGCCGCCGCGCTGACCGGGCGCAGCCTCGAGCATGTGCTGTCGTGGGTGGCCAAACCGTTGGCCGCCACCGATCCCACCGAGATTCTGCGCGAGCACCCCCACGCCGCGACCTTCTGGGACGGCCTGCTCTACGGGGCGTTGCACGGGGACGACCGGACCGCCGGCAACACCATCACCACGGTCCAACAGGCCATGTCCCTGTTCTTCCAGGAGGACATCCGCCGCCGCTGCGTCCCCGGCCCCCATCGCGCCGCCACCGACATTGCCCAGGTCATCTCCCAGGGCGGCACCATCTACCTGCTCGGCCGCGAAGACCCCTACGCCTCGGCGTCGCCGCTGATGACGGCATTCGCCGAGCACGTTCTGGACACCGCCCTGCAGGCCGCGAACAGGTCGCCGTGGGGGCGGCTGTGCCCACCCTTCCACGCGATCCTCGACGAGCTGCCCTCCACCGCACCGTTGCCGACCCTGCGCACCCGGATGGCCAACGAACGCGCCCTGGGGATCTCGTTCATGTGGGCCGCGCAGGCCTGGCCACAGCTCGCCGCCATTTTCGGTGAGCAAGAGGCCCGCACCCTCGTCGGCCTCACCAACAACCTCATCGTGTTCGGTGGCTCCAAGGACGTCGCGTTCAACCAGGAGATCTCCGACCTGCTCGGCCACGTGCGGGTCTCCCGCGTGGGCTGGCAGACCGGGCAGATGGGCGGACGGCAGGTCACGGCCGACGACATTCCCATCCTGACCGCTGCTGAGGTGCGCCAACTCAAGGAACGCCACGCGCTCGTGCTGTCTGAGAACGGCGCCCCGATCATCGCGCGCCTGCACCGGTGCATCGACGGCAAGGCCGGGCAGCGGCTCCTGGCCGACCAGGCGCGACTGCGCGATGGGGTGGGGGCCGACTGGCGCCGGGCCGTCAGCGCCGAAGCGCGCGCCGCAGCCGCCTTGGTCGAGGCCCGTCGCCGTGGCCTGACCCGAGACCACGAGGACATCCTGTCGTGACCGACCGCGCGCAGCCGCACCACGGCGCCCCTCCTCGCCCGCTCACCCAGCGGTTCCCCCACCCGGGGCGGCGCGTCGAGCAGGCATACCGGGAGCTGGACATCGCTCTCTACGGCAGCGACGAGGAGAAGAAGGCACTGGGCAGTCCTCGGGCTCTTGCTCGCCCCTGGGACCCAGCAACCTGCATCGACCCCGACCTGCGTGACGAGGTGTGGTCCTGGCTCGACGACGT
>JAKOZM010000493.1 GCA_029779995.1 Actinomycetes bacterium | reverse complement strand
GGCGCGGCCGGGGTCAACATCGCCAACATGCAGGTCGGGCGCGACGCCGCGACCAGTCAGGCGCTGATCGCCTTGACCGTCGACTCGGCCGTCGACGCGGCCACGGTGGAGAAGATCGCCGCTGAGATCGAGGCTTCGATGGGGTCCGCGATCGACCTCGTGTAGCCGCTTTGTGCGGTGATCCTCCAATAGGCTGTGCTCAGCCCAGCGAAGGAGTCGCACATGCTGCACGAGGAAGACATCACGCAGATCGAGAAGCTGTACCTGGCGCCGACCTTCGCGCGCTACGGCGAAGAGACAGCCATCGTCGCCCACAAACTGGCTGATCTGGGCCGCACCCAGGAGACCGCGTACCAGCTGATCCACGATGAGTTGATGCTGGACGGCAACGCGCGGCAGAACCTGGCGACGTTCGTGGGGACGTTCATGGATCCCTTCGCGGACCGGCTGTTCGCCGAGACGTACGACAAGAACATGATCGACAAGGACGAATACCCGCAGACGGCGGCGATGGAGTCCCGTTGCGTCAGCATCATTGCCAACCTGTGGAACTCCCCGGAGGGCAACAACGCCATCGGCACCTCCACGATCGGGTCGAGCGAAGCCGTCATGCTGGCGGGGATGTCGCTCAAGCGGCTCTATCAGCAGCGGCAGCGGGCAGCAGGTAAGCCGGAGAAGCCCAATCTGGTCATGGGGCAGAACGTCCAGGTTGTGTGGGAGAAGTTCTGCCGCTACTGGGATGTCGAGCCACGCTACGTGCCGGTCACCCGGGACCAGTTGTTCATGACGGCCGAAGGCGCGATGGAACTCGTCGACGAGAACACCATCGGTGTGGTGGCCATCCTCGGCTCCACCTTCGACGGCAGGTACGAGCCGGTCAAAGAGGTCTGTGAGGCCCTTGACGTCGTCCAGCAGGAGAAGGGCTGGGACATCCCTGTGCACGTGGACGCCGCATCCGGCGGATTTGTCGCGCCGTTCATCGACCCTGAGCTCGTGTGGGACTTCCGCCTCCCGCGAGTGCACTCGATCAACGCCTCAGGGCACAAGTACGGCCTGGTCTATCCGGGCGTGGGCTGGGTGGTCTGGCGTGAGCACTCGCGCGTGCCGCAGGACCTGATCTTCCATGTGAACTACCTCGGTGGTGACATGCCGACGTTCACGCTGAACTTCTCGCGGCCGGGCAGCCAGGTGATCCTGCAGTACTACCGCTTCCTGCAACTCGGCTTCGAAGGGTACCGGGCGGTCCAGCAGGCATGCCGCGACACCGCCAGGCACCTCTCGAACGAAATCGCCAAGCTGGATCCCTTCCGGTTGCTCAGCGACGGATCCGAGCTGCCGGTTTTCCTCTTCACGCTCAAGGACGACCGGACCAACTACACCGTGTTCGACGTGTCGGCCAAACTGCGCGAACGCGGATGGCAGGTGCCGGCCTACACGATGCCGCCTAACGCCGAGGATCTGGCTGGTTTGCGGATCGTGGTCCGCAATGGGTTCGGCCGTGATTTGGCCGATCTGTTCCTGGCTGATCTGCGGCATGCCGTGGACTTCTTCGAGAACCTCGACGGTCCGATGCCGCACGACCCGGACCATCGCAAGAGTTTCGCGCACTAGGTGTTCTGGGCGACCGGGATCAGCCGCGCTCCTCGATGACCTGCATCGTGTAGTCGTACAGGTCCGCCGCGAGCTGGCTGTCCTTGCCGGCACCTTGGGGCGCAGCGGGCTTGCTGCGGTACCAATACCCGCCCGTGTGCCTGGGATCGGCGTCCAAGGCGAGATGTACAGAGGTGGCGCTGCCGGCGTCGAGATCATCGCGACCGGGGATGTTGAAACCCTCGGTCAGCAGTTTGGTTCCCACGACCCCGGGGTGCAGGGCGTTCACCGCCACCAGGGAGCCGGGACCAAGCCGGCGGGCGGTCTCCTGAGCCATCAGCAGATTCGCCAGTTTGCTCTGGGCGTAGGCCGCGTAATGGTCGTACGGGCGGCGCTCGAACTCGGGGTCGTCGAGGTCCAACGAGGCCCGGCCGTGGGCGATGCTCGACACGTAGATGACGCGCCCGCCCGCCGCCATCCCCGGAATCAGGGCGTCGGCCAACAGGCTGGCCGCCAAGTGATTGACGACCCAGGTCGCCTCCCCGGACGCAACCAGGGTGCGCTCGCGCGCGTAGATTCCCGCGTTGTTGATCAGCACGTCCGGGGAGAAGTCACTGGCCGCATCCGCCAGCTGCGTGGCCTGGTGCAGATCCCCGAGGTCATAGACCAGACCAGCGATCGCCCCGACCCGGTCGCGGGCTGCTGCCACGCGGTCCGGGTCGCGCCCCATGCACAATGACATCACATCCGCGCGCTCGCAGTGTCTGTGCCGCGCGCAGGCCGATACCGTCGGTCGAACCGGTGATGAGAACCGTGGTCATAGGGCAATTCTGGTCGGGTCCGGGGCACCGCGCATCACTTGTCGGAGTTGCCGAACCCCGCATTCATGCCGATGACCGCGCCGATCGCGGCCAGGATCCCGATCCACAAGGAACTGCCGGTGAGCCACCAGACGAGCAGACCCACGCCGACTCCGCCGGCGATGCCGACCGCCAGACCACGGCCGTCAAAGGTGTCCATGGCTGCGAACCTACCGTGAGGTGCGGGTGCGCATCGTGGGCGACACCCACACCGGCGCCCCGGTGTCGCTGGCATCACCGCGCATGGCGATGATGCGCACCTTCAGCCCCGGCGGCACGGCGATGGCGTACCACGTCCGTCCCTTGCGCAAGCCGTCGAACTCCAGCGGCTTGGTCCATTTCCGGGCCTTCACGCGCTGGATCGCCACCACGAACCGTCCGGTCGCGGGAATCCGGTAGCGCACCAGGCCGGGCCGGGCACGGACCTGTACGCGATTGACCGGGCGGGTCTGGACCTCCGAGGGCTCGACGCTGGGGGCCTGGATCCCGGTCTGGGCCATGGTGGTCAGCATGTTCAGGGCGCCCAGCGGGTTGATCAGCCCAAAGCCGAACTCGTCATCCCGTCCAGGGTCACCGAGGTCGACCGCGGTCCCCAGCACTACGTCGGTCACGCTGGTGCGCAGGCCCAATGCGCGCTCCCGGGAGATGGCCAGCGCCATGGCGGCGGCCGTGTACGGAGCCGCCATGGACGTGCCGGGCATCCGGACGTAGCGACCGTCCGCGAACGAGCTGTAGATGCCCCTTGAAGAGTCGAACATGCCACTGCCGCCCGGGGCCACGACGTCGACCTGCTTGCCCACCTCGGAGAACGAGGACCGGGTCTGGCTACGTGTCACCGCTCCCACCCCGATCACCCCGGTGTAGGCCGCGGGGTATTGGATCGGGTTGTACAGCGAACCGCCGGAGTCCAGGTACGCGTTTCCGACCGCCGCCACCGGTATGGCGCCCTTCGACAGGGCGTAGTCGATCGCCTTCTGCTCAACACCGCTGGCCGAGCCCGAGTAACTCATGTTCAGCACGTCGGCGCCGTGGTCGACGGCCCAGATGATCCCCTGGGCGGAGTCGCTGGCGCTCACCCAGCCGCTGCTGTCCGCGACTGTTACCGGCATGATCGACACCTGCGGGGCCAGACCGGCACCGCCTTCGGCGTTGTTCGCCGTCATGGCGATGATGCCGGTGACGTGGGTGCCGTGGCCGTTGTTGTCGACTCGGCCGTCGCTGTTATTGACCAGGTCCACGCCCTTGACAAAAGAGCCGGACAGGTCCGGATGCCGGGACACCCCGGAGTCGAGCACGGCGACAGTCACCCCGGCACCTGTGGAGTAGTCCCACGCGGTCTCGGCCTGCAGCATGTCCAGCGCCCACTGGTCCGACCGCCCAGGATCAGCGACCACTGGCATGGTCGGTAGACCGGTCAGACGGCGAGGCTCATCCACTTCGACGGCGATCACGTCTGGCTGCTGCTGAACGTCGGCGATGGTCTGCTCCGCCGCAGTGGGGGACGCTACTTGCTCGGTCTCGATGCGCAGCGTGTCGCCCTCTTGGACCGCGTACGTGATGGTCATGGAGCCGGTCTCATCGGCCTGTTCGATCAGCGTCGCTGGCTCAGCGGCGACACTGGCCGCCGGCTGCGCCCACTGTGGGGTGACTTCGGGCGTGACGGAGTCGTCGGCTGCTGCTGGCACGGCCCCCAGCGACAGCACGACGGAAATCGCGACAATCGCCCGCCTCACTCCTCCACGGTACGCCTGTGTTGGCACAACACCTCGAAATCACCAGGGGAAACGCCGAACAGTGTCGGCACTGTGACCTTGGGTGTCGCTGATCAGGCGCGATACGCCCGGTTCACCGCGCTCACCACGGCCTTCATGGATGACGTCACGATCGACGAGTGGATCCCGACGCCCCACAGCACCTTGCCGTTGACCGCACACTCCAAGTAGGCCGCAGCTTTCGCGTCGCCCCCCGCGGCCAGCGCGTGCTCGTGGTAGTCCAGCACCCGTACGTCGGCATGGGAGTGCAGGGCCTCGCAGAAGGCGGCGATCGGGCCGTTGCCGTGTCCGGTCAGCTCGACGGTCTCGCCGTTGTCGGTGATCCAGGCCCGCACGGTGGTGTCCCCCTCGACCTCGCTGAGGATCTCGTGTTTGACCAGGCGGAAACGGCCCCACGCAGCGTCCGGGTTGGGCAGGTACTCGTCGGTGAAGATGTCCCACATCTGCATTCCGGTGACCTCACCCCCCTCATCCTCGGTGTGGTGCTGGATGACCCCGGAGAACTCGATCTGCAGGCGCCGTGGCAGTTCCAGTTTGTGCTCGGTGCGCATGATGTAGGCCACGCCGCCCTTGCCGGACTGGGAGTTCACCCGGATCACGGCCTCGTAGGTACGGCCGACGTCCTGCGGGTCGATGGGCAGGTAGGGGACCTCCCACTCGACGTCGTTGACGGTCTTGTCCTGCTGCGCGGCGACTGCCTCCAGGGCCTTCAGCCCCTTGTTGATCGCATCCTGATGTGAGCCGGAGAAGGCGGTGAACACCAGATCGCCGCCGTAGGGGTGGCGCTCGTTGACTGGCAACTGGTTGCAGTACTCCACGGTGCGCCGGATCTCATCGATGTTGCGGAAGTCGATCTGCGGGTCGATGCCCTGGCTGAACAGGTTCATCCCCAGCGTCACCAGACAGACGTTGCCGGTGCGCTCGCCGTTGCCGAACAGGCAGCCTTCGATGCGATCGGCGCCTGCCATGTAGCCAAGTTCGGCGGCAGCCACGGCGGTACCCCGGTCGTTGTGCGGGTGCAGACTCAGCACGATGGAGTCGCGGTAGGCCAGATTGCGGTGCATCCATTCGATGGAGTCCGCGTAGACGTTCGGTGTCGCCATCTCCACGGTGGCGGGCAGGTTGATGATGACCTTGCGGTCGGGGGTGGGAGCCCAGACGTCGTTGACCGCGTTGCAGACCTCGACAGCGAACTCCAACTCGGTGCCGGTGTAGGACTCCGGGGAGTACTCGAAGAAGACGTCGGTCTCGGGAACCGTGTCGGCGTACTTCAGGCACAGCTGAGCACCGTGCACCGCAATGTCCTTGATGCCATCGCGATCGAGGCCGAAGACGACGCGGCGCTGCAGCGTCGACGTGGAGTTGTACAGGTGCACGATGGCCTGTTTGGCGCCCCGGATGGCCTCGTACGTGCGCTCGATCAGGTGGTCGCGGGCCTGCGTCAGGACCTGGATGACGACATCGTCGGGGATCCGGTCCTGTTCGATCAGCATCCGGACGAAGTCGAAGTCCGTCTGGCTGGCGCTGGGGAAACCGACTTCGATCTCTTTGTAGCCCATCCGGACCAGCAGTTCGAACATGCGCAGTTTGCGGGCCGGGCTCATGGGGTCGATCAGCGCCTGATTGCCGTCGCGCAGGTCGACGGCACACCAGCGGGGGGAGTGGGTGATGACCTGGTCGGGCCACGTGCGATCGGCCAGGGCGACGGGTACGAAAGGTTTGTAGCGGCGGAAGGCCATGGGAGAGGGTTGCTGCTCGTTCATTGCGGTGGGGCTCCTGGTTGCTGTGGGTCTCGGGGCAACCGGCGCGACGATGCTCCGCGACGAGGAAGCCGGTGAATCAGGCCTCGCCGCGGCACATAAGCAGGAGCCCGCGCAGCACGTGTCGAGGGTAGCACGGGCCGCTGCCACTCACCCTGCGACGATGTCCCCCTCGGCGCGCTCGACGCCGATGCCCTGACCCTGCAGGTACTTCTTGGCCTTCCGAATGTCGTCAGGGTCGCCGTCCAGTTCAATGACCATCCAGCCCAGGTGGTTCTCGATCTTCGCGCGTCGGATGTTGGGGATCACGTCGAAGTCGGTGACGATGCGGTAGATCACCGGTTCGGTAGCGCGGGTCTCCGGGAAGGTCAGCAGCAGGTGTTCGGCCATGAGAGCCAGCCTAGGGTCTGTCTGACAGATGCGGCGTGCCGATGAGGCCTTTCGTGCCGCGTTCGCCTCACGTCTGCCAGTGCAACCCTCGCGGCTGCCGATTGCTGTTGGGCGTCGTGTGGCGAAGGGTTGGGGCCGATCTACGATGCCCCGATGGTTCGGGGGTGGTGTCAGGCACAGTCCAACAAACCGAAGATGTCGTTGGGACGCACGTTGAGTCTTCGTTACTGACATTCTTGCTGCCCGGGTGGGACCAGCAGTTGAAGTTGTCAGAGGGACGCACGTTGAGTCTTCGTTACTGACATTCTTGCTGCCCGGGTGGGACCAGCAGTTGAAGTTGTCAGAGGGACGCACGTAAAGTCTTCGCTACTGACATTCTTGCTGCCTGGGTGGGACCAGCAGTTGAAGTTGTCAGAGGGACGCACGTAAAGTCCCCGCTACTGACATTCTAGCTGTGCCCGGGGTCACACCACAGCGACCAGATAGCCCAACGACCAAGATGCGCGGCCGGTGGCCACCAGGATTCGCCCCGGACAACCACCTCGGCGCAGGCAACCGCTCAAAAGGCCGAGTGGCATCGCCACAGCCTAGGCCTTGCTGGCGGGCTGCAGCAAAACTCCGCACGGCCAGGCGAATATCAGCTGAGGATGCGGAGTCTTGCCCAAAGGAGGCCCGATGTGGGCGTTATGTGGTGATTTGGCTCGGGAAAACTCCGCATGGCCATGCCCGCCGTGCGGAGTTTTGCCCGAACGTCCGACGAGCACTGAGCTCGCCTGAGGCCTTTGGCGCGCCGCGGTAAGCCTTGACTACCCTTAGCGCATGGCTTATCGGATCGCGACCATCCCCGGCGACGGCATCGGCAGTGAAGTGGTGGAGCAGGCGCTACGCGTGCTCGACGCCACCGGTGTGAAGGCGGAGGTCACCGAATTTGATCTCGGCGCAGCCCGTTACAACCGCACGGGTGAGGTACTTCCCGACGCCGACCTCGAGCAGATCCGCACCCATGACGCCATCCTGCTCGGTGCGGTTGGTGATCCCAGCGTTCCGCCCGGTGTACTCGAGCGGGGTCTGCTGCTCAAGCTGCGGTTCACCCTCGACCACCACGTGAACCTGCGCCCGGTCAAGCTCTACCCCGGCGTGGTCACGCCGCTGGCCGGGAAAGGCCCGGAACACATCGACATGGTCGTGTGCCGGGAGGGGACCGAAGGCCCTTACGTCGGCGCAGGTGGTGCGCTGCGTGTGGGCACCCCGCACGAGGTGGCAGTGGAGGAGAGCCTCAACACGCGCTTTGGCGTCGAGCGGATCGTGCGCGATGCCTTTGACCGTGCCACCCGCCGTCGCGGCAAGGTGACCCTGGTTCACAAGACGAACGTGCTGACCAACGCTGGTTCGCTGTGGCAGCGCACATTCAATGAGGTCGCGCAGGAGTACTCGGGCATCGAGACCGACTACTGCCACGTCGACGCGGCCAGCATGTTCTTCCTCACCGCACCGGAGCGCTTCGATGTTGTCGTCACGGACAACCTGTTCGGCGACATCATCACCGACATCGGGGCTGCGATCGCTGGCGGCATTGGCCTGAGCGCCAGCGGAAACCTCGATGTGACGCGGACGAATCCGAGTATGTTCGAGCCTGTGCACGGTTCAGCGCCGGACATCGCCGGGCAGGGTAAGGCCGACCCCACTGCCACGGTCCTGAGCCTGGCGATGATGCTGGATCACCTCGGTGAGCAGGAGGCGGCTATGGCGGTGGAGAAGGCGGTGACCGACGACCTGGCAGCTCGGGGGACGGCGGTGCGCAGTACTTCGCAGATCGGGGCGGCGCTGGCGCAAGGGGTCAGCCCGTGATCACGTTCACGCGCAACCCTGCGAGTGCGCCGCGCAGTGCCCAGCAGCGCCAGGAGATCCTGGCCAACCCCGGCTTCGGCCGGCACTTCACCGACCACATGGTCAGCATCGAATACGACCGTGACCGGGGCTGGCACGACGCCCAGGTGATGCCGTACGGCCCCGTCACGCTGGACCCGGCCACGAACTTCATCCATTACGGGCAGGCGATCTTCGAGGGGATGAAGGCCTACCGGCATGCCGACGGGCACATCCGCACCTTCCGGCCCATGAAGAACGCCGAACGGTTCCAGTACTCGGCGCGCCGTCTGGCCATGCCCGAGCTGCCCGTCGAGATGTTCCTGCAGTCGCTGGTGGAGTTGTTGGCGGTGGATGGCGCGTGGGTTCCCACAGATTCCGAGAAGTCGCTCTATCTGCGCCCGTTCATGTTCTCCACCGAGGTCGGTTTGGGTGTGAAGCCGGCTGACTCCTATCGATACCTGCTGATCGCCTCGCCGGCCGGAGCGTACTTCCCGCGCGGCGTGGCGCCGGTGTCGGTGTGGCTGACCCCGGATTACGTGCGCGCGGCGGTGGGGGGCACCGGGGAGGCCAAGTGCGCTGGCAACTACGCCGCCTCCCTGGTGGCCCAGGCGGAGGCCACCACCCACGGCTGTGACCAGGTCGTGTGGCTCGATGCTGCGCAGCACGAGTGGGTCGAGGAGATGGGCGGGATGAACCTCTTCTTCGTCTTCGGCCACGGTGACTCGGCCCGTCTGGTCACCCCCCCGCTGACAGGTTCGTTGCTGCCAGGCGTGACCCGCGATTCGATCATGATCCTCGCGCACAACTTGGGCATCCCCGTATCGGAGGAGCCGATCAGTGTCACGCAGTGGCAGGCTGGCTGCACGGCCAATGAGATCACTGAAGTATTCGCCTGTGGGACCGCGGCTGTGGTGACGCCGGTCGGCGAGGTGAAGAGCCGGGTGGGCAATTGGACGGTCGGTGAAGGTGGTCCGGGCCCGGTCACGATGGCCGTGCGCAACGCTTTGCTGGGAATCCAGAGTGGCCTCGATCCTGACGTGCACGCCTGGATGTTCGAATTGGCCTGAGGTGGCTGTGTCAGCACGACCACGGACCGACCCGCTGGTGGCCCGTTGGGCACCTGTGCCACACTGATCGTGTGCGTACCGCGCTCATTATTGAAGGGCGCATCGGCTGAACCGCTTGGTCGATGCGCTAACCCTCGTGCCTTCGGGCCCGGGGGTTTTTCGTTGGAAGGATGAATATGGACGAGCAGTTCCAGTTGTTCGACACCACGCTGCGCGATGGCGCCCAGCGTGAGGGCATCTCCTTCTCGGTGGAGGACAAGCTCGCCATTTGCCGCCTGCTCGATGAGTACGGCGTGGGTTTCATCGAGGGGGGCTGGCCCGGCGCCATGCCCAAGGACACCGAGTTCTTCGCCCGGGCCGCCACTGAACTCAAACTGCGCAATGCCACCCTGGTCGCCTTCGGCGCGACCCGCAAGGCCGGCGTGCCCGTCGCGCAGGATCCGCAGGTGGCCGCACTGCTGGCCAGCCAGGCACCGGTCGTCACACTGGTGGCCAAGTCCGACATCCGTCACGTCCACGAGGCGTTGCGCACCACCCCCGAGGAGAACCTCGCCATGGTGCGCGAAACGGTGGAGTACCTGCGCGCCCAGGGCCGGCAGGTCTTCGTGGACTGCGAGCACTTCTTCGACGGGTACAAACATGACAACGACTACGCGGTCAGCGTGGTCCGCACAGCCCTGCAGGCTGGCGCCGACGCCGCGGTCATGTGCGACACCAACGGCGGGATGCTGCCGGTCGGGATCCACGAGATCGTCTCCGACGTGCGCGCGCGCGTCGAGGGCCGGTTGGGCATCCACTGTCAGGACGACACCGGGTGTGCAGTGGCCAATACGGTCACGGCTGTGCAGGCCGGTGTCACCCACGCCCAGTGCACCGCCAATGGCTACGGCGAGCGCACAGGCAACGCGGACCTGTTTGTCGTGTCGGCCAATCTCGAACTCAAACTGGGCATGCAGGTGCTGCCCGCCGGCCATCTGCGGGAGTCGATGCGGATCAGCCACGCCATCGCCGAGATCGCCAACATCGCCCCGGACACCCATCAGCCGTACGTGGGCGTGAGCTCTTTCGCGCACAAGGCCGGTCTGCACGCCAGTGCGCTGAAGGTCAACTACGAGTTGTACAACCACGAGGACGCCGGTGCGGTCGGCAACGACATGCGGGTCCTGGTAACCGAGATGGCCGGCCGGGCGTCGGTGGAACTGAAGGGCAAGGAGCTCGGCTACGACCTTTCCCGTGACCCGGCGCTGCTGTCGCGCGTCACCGATCGGGTCAAGGAGATGGAGGCCAAGGGCTGGACGTTCGAAGCCGCCGACGCCTCCTTCGAGCTGCTGATCGTGGACGAGCGGGAACACGGGCGTTTGCGTCCCTTCAGCGTCGAGAGCTGGCGCACGATCGTCGAGCAACGTATTGACGGCGAGGTGGTCAGCGAGGCCACCGTCAAGGTGGTGATCGGCGAACGCCGGGTCGTGGCGGTGGGCGAGGGCAACGGGCCTGTGAACGCCTTGGACAACGCCCTGCGGTCTGCTTTGCAGGAGGTGCATCCGGAACTGGCCGAGGTCCAACTCGTGGACTACAAGGTGCGCATCCTGGAGGGTGTCAAGGGCACCGCCGCCGTCACCCGGACCCTGGTCGGGTCCAGCGACGGCACCCAGCGCTGGGACACCGTCGGAGTGCATGAGAACGTCATCGCCGCCTCGTGGATGGCCCTCGAGGATGCGGTCGCATACGGGTTGTTGTCGGCGGGGCCACGTGGCTGATCAACCCGAATGATCAAGGAGTAGGCTGCGGTCGTGTCAGCGGATGAGTTGCAGACCGCTGAGCCGCCGGAGCAGCATGCTCCCTTAGCGATCTCCCGTACTTGGCGCGGACGCCCACTTTCACGACCCGATCGCCGCCAGTGATACGTTGCGCGACTTTCCGCGTGCCCACTGCGCGACCCGACAGGGTCGGACAGCTGGCTGCAAGTGCGCGAGGTCCTGGCCGCCTGCTGAGCGGTAGGCGGCCGACCGGATGTCCGGCGGCGACCGCCTACACTCGTACTTCGTGAGGATCGCGCGGTACCGCTTCGACAATGAGGTCTCCTACGGCATCGTGGACGGCCAAGACGTGCACCAGTTGACGGGGGCCCCATTCCCCGCCGGGGCGGAGATGCAGGTGACCGGTGAGGTGCATGACCTCGACGACGTCACCCTGTTGGCACCGGTCCTGCCGACCAAGATCATCGCAGTGGCGAAGAACTATGGGGACCACGCCGCAGAGCTGGGCGGGCAGGTGCCCGCCGAACCCATGATCTTCCTCAAGCCCTCGACGGCGGTGATCGGTCCAGAAGGTGTGATCCGGCTGCCCGCACAATCGGATCGGGTCGACCATGAAGCTGAACTGGCGGTCGTCATCGGACGACTGTGCAAGGACGTCCCCGAGGATCGAGTGGCGGAAGTCATCCTCGGCTACACCTGCGCCAACGACGTGACTGCGCGCGACTTGCAGGCCCGAGACGGTCAGTGGGGGCGCGCCAAAGGGTTCGACACATTCTGCCCGCTCGGACCATGGATCGAGACCGACATCGACCCTGACGATGTCGGCATCGAGTGTGAGGTCAACGAGCAGATGCGCCAGGACGCCTCGACGGCCGACATGGTTCGCAGCGTCGCGGAGCTCGTCTCGTGGATCAGTTCGGTGATGACGCTGGTCCCCGGTGACGTCATCCTGACTGGAACGCCCGCAGGTGTCGGACCACTGCGGAACGGGGATCTGGTGACCGTCACCATCGAGGGGATCGGCACCCTCGACAACATCGTCAGCGACACAGGAGTCTTCGCATGAGTGACGTTCGCGTCCGGTTCTGTCCTTCGCCCACCGGCAACCCGCATGTCGGGATGATCCGCACGGCCCTGTTCAACTGGGCCTACGCCCGGCACACTGGTGGCACCTTCGTGTTCCGCATCGAGGACACCGACTCCGCCCGCGACTCCGAGCAGAGTTACCAGGCGCTGGTCGACGCCTTGCGTTGGTTACATCTCGACTGGGACGAGGGTCCTGAGGTCGGGGGGCCGCACGAGCCCTACCGGCAGTCCCAGCGGATGGAGCTGTACGCGCAGGTCGCCGCCGATCTACTCGAACAGGGCAAGGCGTACCGGTGCTACTGCACACCGGAGGAGTTGGAGCAGCGACGCGAGGTCGCCCGCGCCGAGAACCGCGCACCTGGTTATGAGGGCACCTGCCGCCACCTGAGCGCGGAGCAGGTGGCGCAGTTCGAAGCGCAGGGCCGGCAGCCGGTCATCCGCGTGTTGATGCCTGACAAGGACTGGAGGTGGGACGATCTGGTCCGCGGGCCGCTGGAGATCAAGGGTGCCCACGTGCCCGACTTCGTGATCGTGCGCGCCAACGGGGAACCGCTGTATACCCTGGTGAACCCCGTGGACGACATCGCCATGCAGATCACCCACGTGCTGCGCGGTGAGGATCTGTTGTCCAGCACCCCCCGGCAATTGGCCATGTACGAAGCCCTCGGTGCGCCGGTTCCGCGGTTCGGACACCTGCCGTACGTGATGGGGGAGGGCAACAAGAAGCTGAGCAAACGTGACCCGCAGTCCAACTTCCAGATGTACGTCGACGAGGGTTATCTGCCGGAGGCGCTGGTCAACTACCTGGCGCTGCTCGGCTGGTCGATCGGGGAGGATCGGGAGTTCTTCAGCTTGCAGGAGATGGCCGCGGCGTTCGACATCTCGCGGGTCAACCCGAACCCGGCACGCTTCGATCTCAAGAAGTGCACAGCCATCAACGGGGACTGGATCCGAGCGCTGGATGCCAGCGACCTGGCTGATCGCATGGTGCCCTTCCTGCAGCGCGACGGTGTCCTCGGACTGCAGATCAGCCAGGACCAGCGCGACCTCCTGGTGGCGGCCACGCCGCTGGTCCAGGAGCGACTGGAGACACTCGCACAGGCGCCCGGGATGCTGGGCTTCCTCTTCGCCGGAGCCGGTTTCGAAGTGAATCCCGACGATGCCCAGAAGGTGCTGACGGAGCAGGGCCGGGAGGTCGTGCGAGCGGCTTGGGAGGCGCTGGAACCGCTGGACGACTTCGCCGCCGGCCCGATTCAGGAGGTGCTGCGAGAGGCCCTGGTGGCCGGTCTGGGCATCAAACCGAAGCTCGCGTTCGGGCCCGTTCGCGTGGCAGTCACGGGCCGCCGCGTGTCGCCACCGCTGTTCGAGTCGATGGAACTCCTCGGCCGCGAACAGTCGTTGGCACGGCTTCGGGCAGTGCTGGAGGGCTGACCGGGTCAGGGGAGATAGCTGGCTGCGGTTTCCCGGTCCGCCGGGCGACCCAAGTGGAAGCCCTGCCCCAGCGTGCAGCCGATGTCATCGAGGATGGCCAGATGTTCGGGCTGTTCGACACCCTCGGCGAGCACCTCGATGCCCAACTGGTGGCCGAGGTCGCAGACCATCTTGGCGATCGCGGCCGCCCGCGGGTCATGGCTGGCATTCGCGAGGAACGCCCGGTCGACCTTGATCAGATCGACCGGCAGACTGTGCAGCGAGGCCAGGGAGGAGTGGCCGACACCGAAGTCATCCAGGGCCACCCGGGCGCCGCGGCCCCGCAGCCGCCCCAGGATCGGATGGATGGCGTAGTCGGTGATCGCTGACATCTCCGTGATCTCCAGGAACAGGTCGTGCGGATCCGCCCCCGTCAACTGCAGCGCCGAGTCGAACCACTGCACGAAGTCGGGGGAGGCGACCTGGCTGGGCGCGACGTTGACGAACATCAGCGTGCCGGGCGGGCAGTCATGGGCGAAGTGCATCGCAGCCATGATCACGCGGCGCCCGATCTCATCGAGCAGGCCGGCCTCCTCGGCCACCGGGATGAACTCGTCCGGCGGGACCAGCTGACCCGATGACGTCCAGCGGGCCAGCGCCTCGTAGCCGACGAAGGCCTTGCCCGGCAGCCGGAAGATCGGCTGATAGGCCACCGTGAACTCGTCGTTGTCCAGCCCGCGGCGCATCCGGCGTTCCAGGTCCAGACCGTGCTGAATGCGGGTGATCATGGCCTCCTTGTAGACCACGATCGCCGAGCCCGGGTGCTCCTTGGCCTCGTACAGCGCCACATCGGCGTCGCGCAGGAGCCGGTCCGGATCGATGTTGTGCCCGTCGGTGGTGGCGATGCCGACACTGGCATCCACAAAAGCCACGTCGTCACCGATGTCGAACGGCTTGGCGATGATGTCCACGAGCCGGTCAGCGATGACGTGGGCGTCGTCGGTCTGGATCAGGTTCTCGCAGACCACGACGAACTCGTCCCCACCGAGCCTGGCGACCGTGTCCACCTCGCGCATCACAGTACTGATCCGGGCCGCACATTCGACCAGCAGTGCGTCACCGGCGGCGTGGCCAAGGGTGTCGTTGACCCGCTTGAAGCGGTCGAGGTCAAGGAACATCACAGCGATCCGGTGCTCGTATCGCCGTGCGCGCTGCAGCGCTCGCTGGATCTGTTCCATCAGGGCGGCGCGGTTGAGCAGACCCGTCAGTTGGTCGTGGTTCGCCCGCCAGAGCAACTCAGCCTGCGCTTGCTTACGTTCGGTGATGTCCTCGATGGCCAGGACACCGCCACCGGTGGCCATCGCTCGGTAGAGCAGGGCCGCGCTGAACGTGTCACCGTGGTGTCCGCGCACAGCAGTGTCGGGGGAACGCCAGTTCTTGCCGTGTCGGATGGCGTGATCGAGTTCGCTGAGGGTGTGGTCCGAAGAAGATGCCGGCTTCAGCACCGCATCCAGTGGCTGGTGCAGTGCGCTGGGGTCGAGGGTGCCCAGCACCGACTGCGCCACATCGTTGATGTCGAAGATCGTGCCGTCGGGTTCCAGGACGATCAGTCCAGTCGCTGCGGTGTCGAAGACGGCCTGCAGCCGGTCGCGCTGAACGGCCGCCGCAGACTGGCTCGCCTGCTCCAGACGTTCGTACAGCGTCTGCATCTCCGTCGAGGCCAACAGGAACGCCCGGTCATGGAGATACCGTTGCTTCTCAGCGTCCTCGTAGAAGTGCGACACCCGGCCCAGCAGGTCGAGGTAGCGGGGGTCGGAGACCTCCTCGAGAGGGATCGCGCAGCGGGTGAGTTGACGCTGCAGGGTGCGGTGAAGATCGTGGGCGGTCATTGCGGCACGCCCGCCGGCTCGGTAATGGTCGTGATGGTCATGGTCTGGTTGTGTAATTGACACCGGCCTCCGACCGGGGTGATCTCGCCATAACTGTAGAAGCCGATCAGCGGTGTCTGCTGCCCGATCACGTCGACCACACACTCGAGTTCCTCGTCTGTGCGGTGACCGAGCACGAGGCGCCGGCCGACGCAGGAGACGGCCACTGCCAACCCGATCTCGCTCTGCGATGCCTCCGTCGCAGCCTCGCTGGCACCCTCCACAAGACTCTCGACGGTGGTCCACATCAGCCGCGCGGTCCAGCCTTGCGGGACGTCCCCGGCAAAGGTCATCGATTGCGTCGACTCGTCCACCGACAGGATGGTGCGCACCACGGCCGACGAGCCATCCGGTGCCTGAACGGTCAATGGGAACAGCAGCGCCGATCCCGGCAGATCCTCGGCGCGGTCGCCCAAGTACTGCTTGTAAAGACTCAGGGCGGGCTGGCCGTCGAGTTCGAAAAGGACGTGGCCGGTGCTGCGCGTGATCGTCCGCACGGGACCGAAGCCGTCCCAGCCGCTCTGCGATCCGTGCTGGAAGCGCACAGTCTGGCCCACGACGGCGAACGCGGCCACACAATCATGGCCCTGCCGGCCGTTGCAGCGGACCCAGGTACGGCCGAATCGGGGACCGTCCGCGGCGAGGCCGCCGGACAATGCCGTGCCCGGCGGCAACGCGGCGGCCAAGCCGTCCACGAGGGCGCTGCCATTGGTCTCCAGGCCTCCGCCGAACACCATGACCCCCGCGATCCGCCGGCCGCCGGCCAACTCGATCAGCTGGCGTCCGAGGTGCGCGCCCATGGCTTTGCTGCCGTCGCCGTCCTCGACGGCGAACGCACACACGATCTCTGCATCGTCGAAGGTGGACAGGGACAGGACCAGCGGGGCCGCATCGATGCGGGACCCGAGGATCTGACCTGCCGTCGAGCAGGCGACGACCGCCGCGTCAGGCAGTGCCCGTTCCAGTTCGTCGAGGGCCGTGACGACGTCGACCAGGGGGTCGGCGAAGGCCAGGGCCACCGATCTGCCGGGATGCGTCACAAGGGCGGAAAGGTCCATGGACCAACCTTCTGACGGCCCCCACGTCACCAGAGTCGTCTGCACGTACGCACCCCTTGCTCCCGTACATCATTATTCCCATAGTGGTGATCCTCTTGCCAGCGAGCGCAGACCACCGTTCACAGGGTTTGAGAACGTTGGGTATGCTTGAGGGGTTGCCTTCGCAGCAGCAGTACAACAAACATGAATGCCTTGGGGTATGGGGTAATTGGCAGCCCGACTGGTTCTGGTCCAGTTAGTCTAGGTTCGAGTCCTGGTACCCCAGCGAGACGCCATAGCGACTCATGCGGCCCCGTTGTGTAGTGGCCTAGCACGCCGCCCTCTCAAGGCGGTAGCGCGGGTTCGAATCCCGTCGGGGCTACAAGAGAAG
>JAKOZM010000486.1 GCA_029779995.1 Actinomycetes bacterium | reverse complement strand
CTGTAGCACCGCTACGACGCAGAGTCCGGCCGCGGTGTGCCGTATGGCCGGCACCTGCACCGCGACCTTTGCCGACGTCGTCGCCCCCATCGCCGCACGACAGGACAACAAGCCGGGAGGACCGGCAGCCGCGTCAGACCCGCTTGGCGTCGAATACACCCTCGACACTGCGCACACCCTTGAGCACTGTGTCCAAGTGCTTCGGGTCGGCCATCTCAAAGGTGAATCGGGAGATCGCGATGCGGTCGCGGTTGGTGGTTGAAGACGCGGACAGGATGTTCACGTGGTGGTCGGACAGGACCCGCGTGACGTCGGACAGCAGGCGCGCGCGGTCGAGGGCCTCCACCTGGATGTTGACCAGGAAGACACTTTCGGCGCTGGGCCGCCAGTGCACATCCACGAAACGGTCCGGATGGGAGGCGAGTTCGGGGAAGTTCACGCAGTCGCGCCGATGCACCGACACCCCGCTGCCCCGAGTGACGAAACCCACGATGTCGTCGCCGGGCACCGGTGTGCAGCACTTGCTCAGGCGCACCCACACGTCGTCGGCACCGTCGACGGCCACCCCCGGGTCACCCAGCGGTCCGGTGCGCATCGACGGCGGTGGCACCTCTTCGGTGCTGTCATCGGCGGCCGCCTCGGAACCACCACGGCCAGCGATCAGCCGGTCGACGACAGTGCCCGCGTCGAGCCTGCCCTCACCGATCGCCGCGTAGAGAGCACTGACGTCGGCCATCCGGTAGTAGGCGGCAATGGCCAGCAGATCCGGGGTGTTCAACAGGCGCTGCATGGGCAGGGACCGCCGCCGCAACTCCCGCACCAAGCCGTCCTTGCCGTGCTCCACGGCCTCTTCCCGGCGCTCCCGGGAGAACCACGCGCGGATCTTGCTGCGCGCCCGCGGTGAGGCGACGAAGGTGAGCCAGTCGCGCGAGGGACCCTGGCCTTCGGTCTTGGACGTGAAGATCTCGACCGTGTCGCCATTGTCCAGCGTGGACTCCAGCGGGACGAGTTTGCCGTTGACGCGGGCACCGATGGTGCGGTGGCCGACCTCGGTGTGCACGGAGTACGCGAAGTCGACCGGTGTGGACCCCGCCGGCAGCGCGATGACGTCGCCTTTGGGCGTGAAGACGAACAACTCGCCCGTGCCGAGTTCGTAGCGCAGGCTGTCCAGGAACTCGTCGGGGTCCTCGGTCTCGCGCTGCCACTCCAGCAGCTGCCGCAGCCAGGCGAACTCGTCTGGCGCGTCTGTGCCGCTGCGGCCCTGCTTGTAGCGCCAGTGGGCGGCGACCCCGTATTCGGCCTGTTGGTGCATCTCCATGGTGCGGATCTGCACCTCGACGGGCTTACCCTCCGGGCCGATCACCGTGGTGTGCAGCGACCGGTAGACCCCGTACCGCGGGCTGGCGATGTAGTCCTTGAAGCGCCCAGGCACCGGGTTCCACTTCGCGTGCAACAGCCCCAGGACCGCGTAACAGTCGGGGATCGAGTCCACCAGGACCCGCAGGCCGACCAGATCGTAGATGTCCGCGAAGTCGCGGCCCCGCACGATCATCTTCTGGTACACGCTGTAGCAATGCTTCGGACGACCGGTGACCTTCGCCCGAATCCGGTTGACCCGCAGGTCGTCGTCGATCAGGCCCAGCACCTGTCCGAGGTACTCATCGCGGGACGGCGCCCGCTGCCCGACCAGCCGCACGATCTCGTCGTACATCTTCGGGTACAGCGTCGCGAAGGCGAGATCCTCCAACTCCCACTTGATGGTGTTCATGCCCAGCCGGTGAGCCAACGGAGCGTAGATCTCAAGCGTCTCGCGCGCCTTCTTCTGCTGCTTGCTCTCCGGCAGCCAGGAAATGGTGCGCATGTTGTGCAGCCGGTCGGCCAGTTTGATCACCAGTACGCGGATATCGCGGGCCATCGCGACAACCATCTTGCGCACGGTCTCCGCCGCCGAGGCCTCCCCGTACTGGACCTTGTCCAGCTTCGTGACGCCATCCACAAGCCGGGCGACCTCATCGCCGAAATCCTCGCGCAGCTTGTCCAGCGGGTACCCAGTGTCCTCCACGGTGTCATGCAGCAACGCGGCCGCCAAGGTGGTCGGGGTCATGCCCAACTCCGCCAGGATGGTCGCCACGGCCAGCGGATGAGTGATGTAGGGCTCACCGCTGCGCCGGCGCTGGTCCGCATGCAGATGAGCCGCCATCACATAGGCCCGCTCCACAACCTGCTTGTTCGCTTTGGGATGGAACTGGCGCAGCGTGCGCAGCAGCGGCTCCAGCTC
>JAKOZM010000376.1 GCA_029779995.1 Actinomycetes bacterium | reverse complement strand
CAGGGCCAGCTCGACCCCAGCGACGTCGCCCGAACCCGACCCGCTCTCACCGACCTCGAGCACGCCTGGGCCGCCCTCGCCGGCGACCTGGCCCAACTCCACGGTCGCCATCGAGTCATCGACCCCGCCCTGCTGCTGGCCGGCCGTGAAGTCCAGGCGGCCCTGCGTGAGATCACCCATCAGCATGCTGGCTACGCCACTCCTGCAGCGATGGCCACCCGGGCAGACCTGGCCCACACACTCGGCAGCCTCCGCGCCAGCCTCACCGCCGGCGTCGACCTAGCCCACGTGACCCGCGACGCCCTGGCTGACCCCGACCTCACCGTCAGCGCCCGCGCCGCCCACGTCATGGCCGCGCACGCCTCAGCGCCCACCACCAACGCTGCCTGGGTCGACGCGGGCAGCCTTCACCACAACCGAGACATCCCCCTGCCGCAACCCGTCCGCGTGGCCCTCATCGACCGCACAGAACAGGTCATCACCTGCGCCGTCACAGCCGACTCCGCGAGTCTGGGACTGCACCGCCAGCCGATCACCGACCAGCCCGGCGCACCCTCTCTCGGCCGGGCCCATGAAGACCGCACCCCGCCGAGTAGTACGCCCCCGTCCGGCTGGGGCTGCGAACGCTGAGGCGAGCACAAGATCCACGACACGCACCCCGCGCCTCCCACGAAAATGCATTTGCGACTGCTTGGATTGAAGCCATGCCAGCAGTGCGTGGACGATCTCACCGCAAGAGCCCTTCGGGGTCGCCGACGGTGCCGCTTCAAGGCCGCGTCTCCGTGGAGGCGAGGGAAGCGGCACGCGCTGCAGCCGACGAGTTAGGACTCTCGATCGCCGCTTACCTAGAGGCGTTGGTTCTAGCTGACGCCGAACGGCGCATCGTCCGGCCCCAAGCCACCCATCGCCAGGAGGCTATGACCGCCTAGCCCGGATCGGGGCATGACCCCCGACAACGACTGAGCCGCCGCTTGCCGGCGGCGGCTCGAAGTCGATGTAGAGCGGAAGACCTGTAGCCGCAGGTCCCGCGATTTCCCCAGACAAGCGATGAACTAAGGAAGGCTTTGCGCTGCCTACTGTAGCAAGCCCGGACCCCGACGCGACGGATATCTGGCTATCCGTTGCTGGTCGGCGTGTCCCCCGTGTCGTCCTCGACCTCGATGAGCTCCTGTTCGCCAAGGCCGGGTGGTTCGCGCTGGGCTCCCATAACGAGAGGGTCGCCGGCGTTGTCGTCGCCTCGCTGCGGGACGGTCTGCGGTTGATCGGACAAGGCCCGGTGACGGCGATCGTGGGCCGGCTACGCCCCCAGGTCCGCGTGGTTGACGTCGACCTCGAAGGGGCTCAAGGCGACGTGGCCGTCGAGCTGGTGGCCGCCTGGTGCCAGCAGAAGGACCTCTGGCACCTGGTGCGTCCGTCTGGTGGTGGCCACGGCCGCGCGCACGTCTTCGTGGCCGTCGACGAGCTCGCCGCAGAGCTCGAGACCCACGTGGCACAGATCCGAGCGCAGCTGCGCGGCACACGCCGCGCCCTCGATGTGCGTGACACCGTCCGCCCGCTGTCCTCCCCCCACCGGTCGGGGGCAGCTACTAAGCCCTTCGGGAGCCTCTCAGAGGCTCTCCTGGGCCTGCGCAGGCACTCGTGGGCGACGATGCCCCACAAGCCGCGCAAGCGGCGCTCAGGCGCCCCTGTGAGCGCTACGGCGGCCATCCCGATCCGCCGGCGACCCCGCACCGACCTGCCCGGTCCCTGGCGGGACTACCTGGCCCATGGCGCCTTGCCGTTGATCCGGGTCGACGACCCCGACCATCCACGCTCCAACTACGAGGCCGCAGCCACCGCAGTCCTGCTCCGACACGGCTACGACGCGGACGAGGCCTGGAGAACCATCCAAGCCGCCCACCCGAGCGCCTTCACCAAGACCCGCAAGCAAGGCCACAGCTGGTGGGTGAAGTACGTCTGGAACAAGGCCGTCGCCGACGACGACACCTTCATCCCGGTCGGCACCGCTCAGATCGACCCGGCCCTGGTGGGCGCCATCCACGCTGCTCGAGACGCACTGGAGGACCTGGCCTGGCGGCTGCCAGCACGCCAGCGCCCCGCGCTGCTGCTCGTCGGGCACGCCGTACTGGACCGCATGTCCCGGGTTGGTGCTCTACGGGTTCCCGTACCCGAACGCGACCTCGTGCTCGACACCGGCCTGAGCGACCGCAAGACCATCCGCGCCCAGCTCCGCCTCCTCCACGGTCCTCTCGGAACCCTGCACACCGACGTCTGGGATCCGATCCACAAACGCGACACCTCATCCTTCGAATTCGAAGTCCCCCCGGTTAAGGGGGTGGGTCAAATCCCCCCACCTAGCCTTCACACCCCCCTCCCCCGAGGCTGCTGGGCAGCCCTCCCCCGACCCAGCCACCAACTCTGGCGGGCCCTACG
>JAKOZM010000446.1 GCA_029779995.1 Actinomycetes bacterium | reverse complement strand
ACAGGTTCACCGGTGGGACGGGTCCAGGTCCTGGGCTTGAACAAGCGGTACATCCTCACCGAATCAGCCGTCATGCGCCTGCGGGTGGGCCATTACACCGTGCGGGCGAGCAACGTCTCCTCGGCCAAAGACACTTACCGTCCCGCGAGCCGCAAGCAGACAATCACGGTGCGCAAGGGTGTCACCGCCCAGGTGCAGGTCACCTACTCCCACGCGGGGAGTTCGGCACCCGGCACGGTCCGTCAGGACACCCCCCCTGCCGGTGAACTCACCGAGGTCTTCAACCTGGTGAACACTGCGCGCTCTCGCACCCAACAGTGCGGAAGCAAGACCATGCCCGCGGTTGATGCGCTGACCTACAACGCTGACATCGGCCAAGCGGCCCAACTCCACGCCCAGGACATGGCAGCCAAGAACTACTTCGAGCACGTCTCCCTCGACGGTCGCACCTTCGTCGACCGCATCAACAACACCGCCTACGACGGCAGTCCGGCGGGCGAGAACATCGCGATGGGATTCCAGTCCGCCGCGGACGTGGTGCAGGGTTGGCTGAACAGCCCGGGACACTGCGTGAACCTGATGGATCCCGACTTCGACGACGTAGGCCTCGGGTTCACCTCCCTGCAGGATCCCAAGTACTCCACCGCCACCACCTTCTGGGTGCAGGACTTCGGATACGCAGGCTAGAGTCACTGCTCGCTGAGGTGTTCAAGCGGTACGTTTCTCGCATGACGTACACCGGCAAGACCCACGTCGGCGGACCCGCGTCCGTGCGCGAACTCCCCGATCTGGTGATCTCCAAACTCGCGGTCGGCCCCATGGACAACAATGCGTACGTGCTGCGCTGCCGGGCGACTGGGGTGCAGGTGCTCATTGATGCGGCGGCAGAGCCGGCCCGCCTGTTAGACCTGATCGGCTCGGATGGCCTGATCACGGTCGTGACCACCCACGGCCACGCCGATCACTGGCAGGCTCTGGCGGCGGTACGCAAAGCCACGGGAGCGCGCAGCCTGGCTCCCCGGCTCGACGCCGAAACCCTCGGCGCACTGGTCGACGACACCCTCGATGACGGCGACACGGTTTCGGTTGGCCAATGTCGCCTGCAGGTGATCCACCTTGGTGGACACACTCCCGGAGCCATGGCCTTGCTGTATGAGGACCCATTGGGCCACCCACACCTGTTCAGCGGCGACTGCCTGTTTCCCGGCGGGGTCGGCAAGACCTGGTCCGAGCAGGACTTCGAGACCTTGTTCCGCGGCGTGCGCGACCGGGTGTTCGCCAGTCTGCCCGACGAGACCTGGGTCTACCCAGGACACGGCAACGACACGACCCTGGGGGCCGAGCGTCCCGCACTGGCGACGTGGGAGGCGCGGGGATGGTGAGGCCGGCGCCTTGGCCACGTAGCATGGCGCGGCAAAGAACACCGACATCCCCGCGACGGCGAACGCGACCACCGGCAACTGCATCTGCGGCACCAGGGCGTTCGTGACCCCCGCCAACACGGCGCCCAAGGTCGCGCCAACGACCAGCATGGTGCGAACAGGCCGCCGGCGTCCCTGCGCTGTACGACAAGGGTCCGAGGAACCAGCGGACCACCATGACCACGGCCAGCGCACTCAGTGGGTAGGTCAGCGTCATCACCTCCCGGTCGGCGAGGACTTCCCGACCGCCGACCAACCATGGTGCGGCGAAGCCCAGCAGGCCCACCACAGCGCCGATGGCGGCTGCGGTGGCCTCGGGCGGGGCCCGGCGAATCCGGGCCACCACGTTCGAACTCCAGATGATCAGCGGTTGTAGGAAACGCCTGCAAAGCCCGCCACGATGCCGAGCACGACGAACATCGGGAGTTGCCACGTGGGCGGGGGCTCAACAGCCGCGATGGGAAGCACCGGCTGACGACCGACGATGGGGTAGGCCACCGCCAGCGACACACTCGACGCGATCAGCACGGTGACGAGTAGCCGGGTCCGGATGGCTCTGTCGAGTTCTTCGATCACGAACATGGCCCCACCCAACGGCGCACTGAACGCCACCCCGAGGCCGGCGCCTGCCAGCGCCGACCGGATCGTGCTGCCATCATGGTCGGTCAGCCGAGTACGGCGGGCCAGTCCACCCCCGACTGCGTCACCCATCTGCACCGCGGGTCCTTCTCTGCCCAGCGCCATGCCCACCCCGAGCACGAGAGTTCCACCCACGAACTTCGCCGGATCGCCCGCCAGGATGCCGGGTGGCCCTCGTGGCGGACAATCGCCTCCACACGTTTCACGCCACTGCCGGCGGCTTCTGGACTCCATCGGACCGAGAGCCGGGCCAGGCCGACAGCTACCGCCGCTGCCAGCACCGGCAGGGCGAGCCGCCATCCCCCGAGGTCGCGCGCCCACACAAGCAGCGCTTCCCAGGCGGCGCCGGCCTCGGCCAGCGCGAGCCGGAACAGCCCGCCGAGCAGGCCGGTCACGATGGGCCCAGCACCGTGAGGAGGGCCAACCTCAGCAGACCGGGCAGGCCACTGTCATCCGGTGGTGGAAGATCGGGAACGGTCGGCACTCACGGCAGTGTACTGACGCGCTGGCCGGCAAATCGTCGGACGAACCCCGAGCGGGTGACCCACATGTCGGTTACGCGTCCTGGCCGACCTCGGGATGGCGCCGCTCATGGATCAGACTGGCCACCACCGTGATGGTCAAGATCGAGATGATGACCGCCAAGCTGACCCAGTTCGAGATCACCGGCACATCGAACGGCTCTCCCCCGTTGAGGAACGGCAGCGAATTCTCGTGCATGGCCTCCAGAATCAGTTTCACCCCGATGAACCCGAGCACGGCCGCCAGCCCGACACCCAGGAAGACCAGTCGGTCCAGGAGGTTGCCGAGCAGGAAGTACAACTGTCGCAGGCCCATCAGGGCGAACACGTTGGCTGTGAAGACGATGAACGGGATCTTGGTCAGCCCGAAGATCGCCGGGATGCTGTCCAGAGCGAAGAGCACATCGGTGGTGCCAATCGCGATCAACACCACCAGCATGGGGGTGTACAGCCGCTTGCCATCCACGATGGTTCGCAGCCTCTTGCCGTCGAACTCCTGGGCGATGGGTACGAGCCGCCCGACCGTTCGCACGATCACGTTCTCCTTGTACTCCTCGTCGTCGTCCTCACCGTGGGTCAGCAGCTTCACCGCTGTGACGATCAAGAAGATGCCGAACAGGTAGAACACCCACGAGAACTGCGCCAGAATCGCAGCCCCCAACGCGATGAAGATGCCGCGTAGGACCAGCGCGACGATGATCCCCCACATGAGCACGTACTGCTGCAGTTCCCGTGGCACGTAGAACCGGGCCATGATCAGCACGAAGACGAAAAGGTTGTCCACACTGAGGCTGTACTCGGTCAGCCAGCCCGCGTAGAACTGCACCGCAATGTCCCCGCCGAACTGCCAGCCGAGGAACAGCCCGAAGGCGATCGCGCTGCCGACGAAGAGGGCCAACCATCGCAGCAGTTCGGGGGTCTTCGGCACGTGCGGG
>JAKOZM010000417.1 GCA_029779995.1 Actinomycetes bacterium | reverse complement strand
CAGCGGCCCGCCCTGCTCGACTGCCTGCACCGCTACGCCGACGAGTTGGTGGATGCCGAACCGCTCACCGAAGCCCTCGTCATGTGTCTGGATCCCCAGGAGCAAGACGCCGTCTGGCTGTTCGAGTGGTTCAACGGCCCGAACGGCCAGGATGAGCACCGGGCCAGTGCACCGTTCGCGCTGCTGATCGCTGAACTGCAGGACGTTCTGGCCGCCGAACCGCAAGTTCTGCCACTGGAACCCCTACGCATGCACCTGAATGTCGGCGAGAACCTGTGATGTAGTCTTGGACAGAGCGCGCGGGTGGCGGAATAGGCAGACGCGCACGGTTCAGGTCCGTGTGCCCGCAAGGGCGTGGGGGTTCAACTCCCCCCTCGCGCACCACGGGGTAGTTGCGAAACTACCCCGGTCGTATTTGCGAAACCTCCCCTCGGGGAGGCTTTCGTGTTTCTGGGGGTCGAATCGGCGGTCTGCCGGGTTCGCTGAGGTGTTTGTGAGCGGATTTCCGGGTGGCGTCGGCCGTCGCCAGGCGTCCGGAACGGCTGCGGGGTTCCCGGACGGTGCGAAGTGGCACGGAATCGGTGGGATTTCGGTGCTGAAGCCCGGTTTGGCGTGTTTCGGGCATAGTGAACCGGCCCCTTGCCGGGTTCTAAGGGGCGTTTCTAGGCGGGAATCGCGAGGGGTGGGCCGTCTGCCGGGGGCAGGTAATCGGCGAGGTCAGGGGCCGCGTTTCGGCGGGTGCGTGGCGGGGTTGATCCGGGGGCGGGCTGTTCGGCGGGCCGGTTCAGCCATCCGGCAATTTTGCTTACGTTGCTCGCGAGAATGAGGAGGGCGACAGCGACGGCTTGGAACGCGTACCCGCGAACACGGCGGCGGGCGGGTTCCTCGGTGTTCTCCTCAGTCGGGGATTTCGTGAACCCGTTGAACCCCTCAATGGTGTTTCGGAGGACCGCGTACATCGCTTTCCATTCCGCGGACTTGTAGGGGAGGTCTTGAAAATACTTGGCGATGTTGGAGTTCTCGGCGGTGCGGGGCGCTATCGGGATGGTGATGCTTGTGGTGTTCGTGCAGCACACGTCCGGGTCGGTCGGTGGGTTCAGGATGCGGGTGCGTGTGGTCGGCAGGCCAAGGCTGACCGGGCCGTTCTGCGACGCGAGGGGGCAGGTGGCGGTTGCGCCGGGGCCTCGGGCCGGGCACATCCACTTTGTGTTGCCGTCCGGCGTGGGCTTGTGTTTCGGCCGGAACTGGTAGCGGACACGCTGCGCGATGCGCCTTTCGTACACCTCGTCGGTGATGCGTTTCGCGCGTTCATCCTTGGTCGCGTCAATCAACGGTTGCGGCATTGACGGGCAGTACCACGAGCCCTCCACGAGGATGGCGCCGCCGTATTCGGCTTTGGTACCGAGTTGGTCGTCCCGGTAGTCGCCTATCAGCCGGTAGCCGTACGCCCGGGCGGGCAGTTGCAGGTTCTGCGGTTGGGGGTTCGGGAAGTAGGCCCGGTCCCCGGCGAGCATTCCGGCGGGGTAGGCGCGTTCGTTCAGGGACTGCAGCAGGGTGGTGGCGTTCCCCCCGGTGCTCTGCGCGGGTTTGTCCACGCTCATCGCCAACACGAGCAGCGGAAAGTCGGCGGGCCGGTTCGGGTCGCTCGTCGTCGCTATCGCAAGGTGCGCCTCATACCCGAAATACGACTCTTTCTTGCCCGTGTCCGGGTTGTCGCGGACGTACCATCCGGCGACCGTCTCGGGGCTCATCCGGTCCGTACTGTTGTCCCGGTTCGGCTTGGGTTTCGGGTGGCCGCGTTTCCCCCACGTCCGTATCAGGGTCGCGTCCACGCACACGTTCCCGTTCCACCGGGCGCGCACATCATCGGGGAGGAGCCGGGCGGACGCCTCCAACAGCGCGTTCGTGACGTACTGCACCCGCTTGATGCGCTCGGCGACCGTGTCCGGGTTCAGGTTGGCAAGCAAAGCCTCCTGTGCAGCGCGGGCGATACGGCGTCCCGGTGTCGGGTACGGCTCAATCAGTTTCAGCAGCCATCCCACCCGCCGGTACACCCGGTGGTACAACGCATCGTCGGTCAGTTCCTCACGCGCCCGGGGCAAATTCAACACGTCACGGGCCGGGGTGTGCAGGCGGCGGTCAAGGGCCTCCGCGAGACGCGACACCAACGGCGGTTCCCCGGACACCACCAAAGCGACAAGCACAACGAGGACGGTGCGGGTGTCTACAGTGCCGGGCCTGCCGCCTCGGGTTTCCCAATCCGGATGGTCCTGCCGGTACCACTCATCCCATTGAGCGACGAGACCTGACTCGTCCACGAGGGCTGCGGCGCCCCGCACAACACGGTCGGACAGGTACCCGCGACGGGACTCCACCGGTTCCCCCTCCACCGGCAGGCACAGCAGGTCGGCCAACGCCATACCGGCGTCGGTCTGCTGTCCGTTGGTCGTGGTCACGGCTGCTCAACACTCCTCGTCGCGGCGCGGAACGCGGCCCGGTACGCGGCCACGTCAGCGTCCGGCACAAACCGCAGATACCGGGTCAACGCCTCCAACGAGTCCACCCCGGCGGCCTCCACAAGCGCCTTTACGGGGCTGCCGGCAGTCAGGTGGGTGACTATCCACGTTGCGCGCATACGTTGCAGGTTCGGGCGGACCCGGCCAACGTTCGTCTTGTCCACAAAGTTGCTGATGAGTTTCCGGTGCGCCTTGTCACGGCGTGGCCGGAACACGTACAGGTCGGGGCGCATCGCTGTGCCGGCAACGTTCACGAGTACCGGTTCCCATTCAGCCAACACCGGCACAAGCCGGGCGCGTTTCCCGACCACCTCCACGAGCACACCGTCCGCGTCGCAGTGCAGATGCTTGGCCTGAACGGCACCGACCTCCCCGGCGGACAGCCCGGCCCCAAGACCGAGCGCGAGGAGAACGTGACACGTCACCTCTCGGTATGGGGTGACCTGCCCGGTCGCCCACGACCGCAGCGCGACCTGCTCCCGGATGGTGTACGGCTCGGTCGGGGGAGAGGCGGGCAACGCCGCCAACCGGCTCGTGCGGGCCGCCGGGGGTAGCAACAGTTCCGACATTCGCAGTAGCCGGGAGCGGATGTTCCCTGTAGACGCGAGAGTCAGTTGCGGGCATCCGCGAGCGGCGTACTCCGCGATGGTGTCCCGGTGGAATATGACGTCACGGTCAAGAGGCAGCCCGGCGGTGAACACACACCAATGCGCGTGCCGTGCGGACGCGATGAGCAGTTCCCGCGCCGTGTACGGGGTGAGGCAGTCACACGCGGTCACAGCAGCCCGAACGAAATCCGCGATGACCGCCCATTCCTCCGGCGGGAGGTCAGGGGTGTACTCCCGAATCACGGTTGTCACCGCATCCCCCTCAACACTGTGGTGGTTACTATCGACAGTGTTGCTCGAACCTGTGACATTGGGAAGTCCGTCCGTCAGGACGGTTGACACGACACGCAGATTCGGGCGGCGTTCTACGCTAGACGCGTGTCCCGCCCCCACCGACCAACCCCCGCGGCTCTCGCCGACGGTTGGCCGGACACCGCGAGCAGCGTCCCGGAGGTGGAAACGGCTCGCCTCGTCGCCGTGAATCTGCGGGCCGCCCTGGACGGTATGAGCCTGCGGCAGGCGAACCGGCTGACCGGCGTGGACCACACCACCATCGCCGCCATCCTCAACGGCACCGTGTGGCCTGACCTCCACACTTTGGCTCGCCTTGAACACGGCCTCAACGCCCGGCTGTGGCCCCACACGACCGGCACGCACGGCAGCCCCGGCGAACCGTAACGCCCGCCTCACCGCCAACGCCTGCTGCTCTGAAACCATCAGCCTTGCTCCTGTCCGAACCCCCGCTGGGGTCGCACAGAAGACATCAGCGTTCGGACGCGTCCACCGGCCCCCTACAGTCGCACCGTCCTGGGACACCGTGAGTACAGTCGGAATATGCAGCCGGAACCTACGGGAAACGATCGGACAGGAAATCCCCAGTCGGACGGCCGACGCGTCTGTACCTGCCAAACCCCGCTATGACCCAGCCCGCGCCGACGTATGAGAGCCGTCGTCTGTGCCCTGACCAGCCCGACGGCATCCCTCACCTCGTAGACCAGCCGCGGGCGAAACGCTGCGACCAGCACCGCGCGCAACGGCACCGGTGGTCAGACGCCAACCGTTACCGCAAGGCCAACAATCTGCCGCCGGCCCCGTGGAACCCCGAACCCCTCACCCCCGAACGGCGCCGCGAAGCGCTCCACCTGTTCGCCGACCGAAACGCCGTCGCCGTCACCCAAACCGCCACCCAGATCCGAGCGACCATCGGCCGGCTCCGCGCCGTACCCGTCACAATGTCACCCCAAGCCCGCCAATATTTTGACCTTGGCCTCGCCCGACTGGAAGCGCTCACTGACGCCCTCACCGACATCGCTCAAGGGATGGGCTGGCCACCCGCGTCCGTCGCCGGCAGGCAGCGACCGTCAGGCAACGAATCGGACTCGGAGGTTCCCCTCCCCATAGCATCAAAGCGTGAACCTTGAGGTGTTCCTCCCCTGGACTTACGGAGACGACCGGTCCTGCGCGGCCCTGATGGCCACCAGCATCGGCCTTGTCCGCATCGGCCAACAACCTGTCCCCTACAAGGTGAACCCGGCGCCAACCCTCATCCCTCTGAACAACCCGCCCGCGCCACGAATAGTGCTCGCCGACGTGGACGACCGGCAAACCGAACTCACCGCAGACCAAGCCGACCTGTTCGCGGACACCCTAGAAGGCGACGAGGAAGCGGGTGAGTCACTCATACCGCTCGGCATTCAAGTGGCGAACGGATGCATTGACCAGTTCTTTGACCTGCCCCACACATTCAAGGACAACGACGACGCGTTCACCGCCGACCTGATGTGGGACGGGGCGCCAGACGGGTTTCCCGACGCTATCCGCACCGTTGCAAGCATCACCCGCCGGTACACCGAAACCGCCGACAAGAACGGGCAGCCACCAGCCGACGTTGTGGAATGGGCACACCAGGTGCTCCTCCACCCGGCAAACACGTACACCGTACGGTTCTGCGCCGAAAACCCAGACACCTGCCAATGCAAGAACGAAATGGTCACGAAGTGGTGAGCGGCCTGGCCGGGGTCTGTGAACGGATTGGCGGGCGGTAACGCCGATAGCCTTACGGCAGCAACGAGCAGCCACGGCAAACGATGCGACGAAGGGGGCCTGCGAACGTGTATGAGACGGGTCAGCGCCTTCTGATTCAGCAGGACAGCGGCCCGGTGATCGTTGACGTGCGGATGGCGCAGCCCGACGGTCAGGGTGGATGGGCGCTTTTCGTGGAGTTCCCAAACGGCGAGTTCCGCCCTCTCTCCATTGCGAACGGCGACGACTCCGTGCGGGTGTTGCAGGCCGACGGGGCCGCCGACTCGGGTCGTGTGATCGCCGGGATGTGGACCCAGTGGATGGACGCGGCGAACCACAACGCCCGTACGACGATCCTGGCGGCAACAACGCTGCAGCCGTACATTCACCAGGCGAACGCGGTCTACGGGGCGATGATGCCGCAGCCGATGCTCCGGTTCCTCCTCGCAGATGAACCGGGTACCGGCAAGACGATCATGGCCGGCATGTATCTGCGGGAGATGCAACGCCTCGGCTTGATCCGAAAGGCGATCATCGTTGCCCCAGCCGGGTTGGTGAGCAAATGGCAGGCCGACTTTGAACGGTTCTTTGGTGGAGGGCTGCGTCGCATCACCGCGGAGACGGTGTACCAGCATGCGCTGGACGTGGACCACGACATGTGGATCGTTTCGCTGGAACTCGCGTCTATGAACGGCAATGTGCAGGACGCGCTCCGTCCGGACCGGGCTGGGTGGGACGTCGTCGTGTTTGACGAGGCGCACCGCCTCACCCCGACCGCCCCGACACTGATGCGGGTCGGCCGACTGTTGGCGCTGGGAACCCCACGTGCTCTGCTGATGACCGCGACACCGCACCGCGGTAAGGAATGGTATTTCCGGCACCTGCTGCACCTCGTTGATCCGAGCGTCTACCCGGACCCGGGGATGGCCGAACCCAAGGACGACGAGGACTTGCCGCAACTGCGGCCCGGTGAGGTGCACTACCTACGGCGAATGAAGGAATCCCTCGTTCACAACGACGGGGAAACACCCCTGTTCAAGGGCCGCACGGCTGAGAACATCGCGGTGCCGCTGTCAGCGGTGGAATCGGAGGTGTACGAGCGTGCCCTTGGCATGGTGGACCGGTTCTTTCCCGTGCAGGCGCAGGCGTTGGCGCGGATGGTGTACGGAAAACGTGCAGCGTCCACATTGTGGGCGATAAGGGAAACGTTGAACCGGCGCCTCACGCACATGGGAGACACCGCAGCCGTCATGGTGAACCCTGCCGTTGACCCGTACGACGATGATGTTCAGACCGAAGAGGACGAGCACAACGTCACCCACGCGGACTCGGTGGCCGCGCGGGCGGAACGCAAAGCCGTTGCGGAACTCGTTGACGACATTGACCGCATCTTGGAGTCCGGCTACACGCCCTCCAAATGGCACGGTCTTATCACCGACATTCTGACCGCCCGCGGGATTGCGCCCGGGAACGGTGAACAGGCCGTCGTGTTCACCGAGTACGCCGACTCCGCAGGCTGGATTGAACGCCGCCTCACCGAGGAGGGCTACACGGCCCGCATGTACTCCGGCAGGTTGAACACCCCGGAACGGGACGCGGTACGGGAGGCGTTCATGCGCCGCGAATACCAGATCATCGTGTCCACCGACGCCGGCAACGAAGGCATTGACCTGCAATCCGCGCACGTCCTTGTGAACTACGACATTCCCTGGAGCCTGGTGCGCCTGGAACAGCGAATGGGCCGTATTCACCGGGTCGGCCAGGACCGCGACGTGTACCTGTACAACCTGATTGCCTCCGACACCCGCGAAGGTGAGACGCTGCTGCGCCTGCTGAACAATTTCGTGACCGCCGCGAACGAGATGAACGGGCAACTGTTTGACTCCCTGTCGCTGGTCGCGGAACTCGGCGGCGTGGAAATGGAACGGTGGCTTACCGCCCTCTACGGCAACGACCCCGCAGCCCGGCAGGAAGCCATCGCAGCCGCCGAAGCGGTGCGCGCCGCTGACCTGAAGAGCCGCGCCCAGGCGATCCGACACCTAGACGACGAAACCGCCAGCAACGTGGACGCCCACGCGGCCCTCACCCTGATGCAGGACGACCTGCTGGAACGCATCAACCCGGCCATCGTCGCCGAATACCTCAACCGGCTCGCCAAAGCCGACTACCTCACTGTGCAACCCACCGCCCACGGCGTGGACGGCATCCTCGCCCTCCACCGGGATGCGGGACTACCCCCATCACTCGCCGAAACGCCCGGCTACGGACCTATCCGCACCGCCGTGATAGCGACGAGCGGCGACGTGCTGGATGAGGCCCGCCGCGCCGTCCCAGTGGGCGGCATCACCATCCTCGGCCCCGGCGAACCAGCGTTCACCGACCTGATCAACGCCGTAACCAGCGAGTTTGACCCCGACCTGTATCAAGGCGGCGCGGCCAACGACATCACCAGCATCACCGGCTACAACCTGTACGCGTACACCGCCACATTCACCGAAGCCGGCGGGAAGAAAACCACCCGCTGGGCATCCCTCATCCGCGTAGACCCAGACGGCTCCGTACGCCGCGTCCGCTGGGAAACCCTCGCCAACCTCACCCCTACCAGCGGAGCGGCAGGGGACAGCGACGAACTGGCCAGCCAGATCGCTTGGCAGTACGCCCACGACACAGCCCAAGCCGACGAGACGCGTCAGCGAGAAACACGCCGCGCATGGTACTGGTTTGCGCCTGACTTCGCGATAGAGATCGGCGTGTCGATCAGACAACATCCGGCGGGTCCTCCAACCACAACAGGAGGATCAGAAGATGTCCGAGAACGAGCCCATCAGCGGGTCGAGGAAGCGCCGTGCGAAGCGGTTCTTGAGCCCGTCGTTGAAGTACGAGATCTGGCTGCAGTTGGTGCGGCAGGAGGCCACGG
>JAKOZM010000393.1 GCA_029779995.1 Actinomycetes bacterium | reverse complement strand
TGCAATCCGTGCGGAGTTTTACTGAAGCGCCATGAGAGCCGACATTTGTCAGCGGGCGCACACGGCGCAACGTGCCGGACCGAAACTGGTACTGCGCCAGGACCCAAACCTCACTACCCTTGGGAACCGTGCGTCGAGCCAAGATTGTTTGCACCCTGGGACCTGCGACCGATTCCGAAGAGGTGATCGCAGAACTGATCGCCAACGGGATGTCCGTGGCACGGCTCAACCTCAGTCATGGGTCTCACGACGAGCACCAGCGCCGCCTCGACCTCGTGCGCAAGGTGTCGGAGGAAACCGGTGAAGGTGTGGCCATCCTGGCGGATCTGCAGGGCCCCAAGATCCGTCTCGGGGTGTTCAGCGGCGGTCCTGTGAAACTGCGGGAGGGCCAGCAGTTCATCATCACCACTCGTGATGTCGATGGCGACGCGCAATGCTGCTCCACGACTTACGAGGGGCTGACCGGGGATGTGTCTGCAGGCGACGAGATCCTCATCGATGACGGCCACGTCACGTTGGAAGCCGTCGAGATCACAGACACCGACGTGGTGTGCCGGGTGGTCGTGCCGGGACGGGTGAGTAATCACAAGGGCATCAATCTGCCCGGAGTCACGGTCAGTGTGCCGGCCCTGTCCGAGAAGGACCGCGACGACCTGCGCTGGGCCTTGGCCGCAAAGGCCGACATCGTGGCCCTCTCCTTCGTGCAGCGACCTGAGGACATCGACGACGTGCGCGACATCATGGAGGAGGTGGGCCTGCATCGCCCCGTTCTGGCCAAGATCGAAAAGCCACAGGCAGTGGATCGGCTGCAGTCGATCATCGAGGCTTTCGACGGGATCATGGTCGCGCGCGGAGACCTGGGCGTGGAGCTTCCCATGGAGCAGGTGCCGTTGGTGCAGAAGCGCGCCATCACCCTGGCCCGCGCGGCAGCGAAGCCTGTGATCGTGGCCACGCAGATGTTGGACAGCATGGTCACGTCCAGTCGGCCATCGCGGGCAGAGGCCTCCGACGTGGCCAACGCGGTGCTCGACGGGACCGACGCGTTGATGCTTTCGGGCGAGACCAGCGTCGGGGCCCATCCGGCGTTGGTGGTCGAGACAATGGCCAGGATCATTGAATACGTCGAGGAGAAGGCTCTGGGTCAGGTATCCAGCTCTGAGGACAACCGCACCGGCTCGACCGCCCGTGCCATCACCCGCGCCGCTGTCGAAGTCGCCGAGGAGACACATTCCAAGTTCATCGTCTCGTTCACCGAGACGGGTCTCACGCCGCGACTGGTGTCCCGGCACCGCTCAGCGATTCCGTCGTTGTGTTTCACCCCCAAGCCACACGTCCGGAACTTCTTGGCGCTCGTGTGGGGGATCCGGCCGTTCTTGGCAAAGCCGGTACGTCACACCGACGAGCTGGTGGAGCAGGTCGACCGCGAGATCCTGCGCATGCAGATGGCAAAGCCCCGCGACAAGGTCGTCGTGATCGCGGGTGTGCCCCCGGGAATCCCCGGGACCACCAACGGCATGCGCGTGCACATGGTTGGCAGCGGCTCGGCCGGTCGGGTGGAAGGCGCCGAGCAGCCGGGCGAGGTGTAGGTAGTGACGTCCGGCGGCGCCGTTGATATGGGGCCTGGCCCCAGACAACGTCGCACTCGCAGTCGGCCTACCGGGCTGAGGCGTCCGGGTTCAGCACACCCCAAGCGATCATCTGCTCGGCGAGAACGGCGGGCGGCAGATCATAGATGACGGCCAACGTCCGCAGATCGTCCTGCCTGATGCTGAGCACTCGGCCGTTGTAATCACCGCGCTGGGCTTGAATCGCGGCCGCATACCGCGCCAGCGGTCCGACCTTGTCGGGCGGAACCTGGCTCAACCGCTCAAGGTCCAGCACCAATCGCGTGGGCGGTTCCGACGCCGACACCGGCTGCGCGTCCGGCAGGAGTTCGAGGATCGGCACGCCGTAGAACTCCGCGATCTCCGCCAGCTTCTGTACGGTCACGGCCCGGTCCCCGCGCTCGTAGGACCCGACGACGACGGCCTTCCACTTCCCCCGCGACTTCTCCTCGACACCGTGCAACGACAGGCCCTGCTGCTGGCGGATAGAGCGCAGCTTCGCCCCGAGTGCCCTCGCGTAGTCCGATGCCATGGCGGCCCTTGCTCCATCCCGACTGATGTCGGTACTGAGGCTACGGAGAGTGATGAACCGCAAGCAACTTGAACGCAGGCGGGTCTGTCAAGAGTTGATCCGCTGCGGTGATAGCGTCGGAGACGAACAGCCTTTCCTTTAACCCCGTCCAGCGAGGCGGAGAAGGGGGGTCGACGCGATGGCGCCTGACCAACAAGAGTTCCTGACCGGCTCCGATATCAACCGGGCCGTTGTCCGCATCGCTCATGAGATCGTCGAACGCAACCGGGGTGCCGACAACCTGATAGTGCTCGGTGTGCCCAGCCGCGGTGTCCCGCTGGCCAAGCGGATCGCTACTGCGATCGGTTCCATCGAGGGCCGCGAAGTGCCGGTCGGCAGCCTGGACGTGGCCATGTACCGTGACGATCTGCGACTGCGGCCGACTGTGGCACTGAGTCCGACGGTCATCCCGGGCGGTGACGTCACCGGCCGCACGGTGGTTCTCGTCGACGACGTGCTCTTCAGCGGACGTACAACCCGTGCCGCCCTCGACGCACTGTCTGACGCGGGTCGCCCGCGGGCCGTGCAACTCGCGGTGCTGATCGACCGGGGGCACCGCGAACTGCCTATCCGCGCCGACTACGTCGGCAAGAACCTGCCCACTGCCCGTGAGGACGACGTCCAGGTGCGCCTGGTCGAACTCGACGGCACCGACTCCGTCCGACTCGTGCGCGCGGGAGGGAACTGATGCGCGATCTGCTGACCACCACCACTCTGAGCCGCGAGGACGCCCTGGCCGTGCTGGACACCGCCCGCGAACTGGCGTTGTTGTCCGACCGGCCCATGAAGAAGCTGCCCACTCTGCGTGGACGCACGGTCGTGAACCTATTCTTCGAGGACTCCACGCGCACGCGCATCTCCTTCGAGGCCGCGGCCAAACGGCTGTCGGCTGACGTGATCAACTTCTCGGCCAAAGGATCGAGCCTGAGCAAGGGTGAGTCCCTGAAGGACACCGCCCTCACGCTGCAGGCGATGGGGGCCGATGCGGTCGTCATCCGGCACGGCGCCAGCGGCGCCGCCCATCGCCTGGCCACCAGCGGCTGGATGCACGGCCGGGTGATCAACGCTGGGGACGGCACCCACGA
>JAKOZM010000383.1 GCA_029779995.1 Actinomycetes bacterium | reverse complement strand
AGTCGCTGGACCGTTCACCGCGTATTCACAGGCTCAAATCATCAACAGGCACGCCTTAGAGGCGACGGGTGGCAAGACCTACGCCGAACTGGACCGTGAGGATCCCCTGCGGCAAACCGCGATGACCGCCTCGTTCCTGCGGGCTTCGCTGTTCACCTCCGTGGTGGCCTACGGTGTCGCCGCGATGGCGATCGGTCTCGGAGTGGTGAACATCCTGCTGGGATGGGCGCTGAGCCGCCTCGCGAAGCGGTAGTTCCAAAGGGCGTGTGCCGGCCTGTCCCTACTGGGGGCGGGCCGGCTTCGTTCGTTGCGGTCCAGGACAGTCCGTCGCCGCGCCGACGCGCGGCGCAACGGGTCGACACCACGGGCAAACTAGACTCTTCCTTCGTGACCCTTACCGTGCGCTCGATCCCCGCCGCACAGCACCTCGAGTTCGTTCAGGCTCAGCCGTCGGTGTCGTTCCTGCAGACGCCAGCGTGGGCCCGTGTGAAGGCCGAGTGGGACAGCGAATCCATCGGCTGGTTCGACGGCTCCGAGTTGGTCGGCGCGGCACTCGTGCTCTACCGGCAGGTGCCCAAGGTCAAGCGCTTCCTGGCCTACATCCCGGAGGGCCCGGTCCTGCCATGGCAGCAAGTGGTCGCCAACCCACAGGCATATTTCTCCCCTCTGCTCGAGCACGCGAAGGGTAAAGGGGCCTTCGCCCTCAAGATGGGGCCGGCCGTCGCCACTCGCCGCTGGCAGGCCGAGACCGTGAAGAAGGCCATCGCCGATGACAGCGTCACGCGATTGGGAGACGTGCCGGCGGATGAGGAGATCGCCACAGGGCTATCCCTTCAGAAGGCCCTGCCTGGTGCCGGCTGGCTGCAGGAACAAGGCGGAGGAGCGGGCTTCGGCGATGTCCAACCGCGCTACGTCTATCAACTCGACCTCGCAGGGCGCAGCAAGGACGACGTGTTCGCAGGCTTCAATCAACTGTGGCGGCGCAACATTCGCAAAGCCGAGAAGCTCGGCGTCGAAGTGGATCTCGGCAGTCGCGAGGACCTCACGCTCTTCCATCCGGTCTACGTGGAGACCGCCGAACGCGACGGCTTCACCCCGCGCGGGCTGAGCTACTTCCAACGCATGTGGGACGCCATGAACGCCGAGGACCCGAACCGCCTGCGGCTCTACCTGGCGCGGCACGAGGGCGAGGTGGTCGCCGCGACAACCATGGTCACCGTGGGGGAGCACGCCTGGTACTCCTACGGGGCATCCACGACGGCCAGCCGAAACGTCCGGCCGTCGAACGCTGTCCAGTGGCGCATGATCACCGACAGCATCGACTCCGGCTGCACCGTCTATGACCTTCGGGGAATCAGCGACAACCTCACAGCGGGCGACCATCTGCTGGGCCTCGTGCAGTTCAAGGTCGGTACCGGTGGCTACGCCCAGGAGTACGTCGGTGAGTGGGATCAGGTCCTGCGTGCCCTGTGGAACAAGGCGTATGAGGTGTACCGCAAGCGCGGTTGATCCATCTCCTCAGACGGCGGGTTCGCGATAAGCAACACCCCGGAAGGCGTCTGAAGAGGAGTGCCGGTGTCCATCTTGGATCTCGCCAACCCGGCCCGGCTCATGTTCGAGTGGGGATGGTTCTTGATGACCCGGGCCAACTTCGCCCTGTACTTTCTCCTGGTGGTGCTCGTCCTTTGGCAGAGCAGGGCGATCGCACCCGGTGGCCAGCGTCGCGGAGAGGTCCGCGAAGCCTGCAGACGCCCCGGGGGCCCCATGCACTGGGGCCGTGGGCCGCAGCGTATGGCGTCGTGGCGTCCGGGTCGGAGCACCCGTGGACCACTGCTGCCGCCTTCGCACCCAGCGTCTGGGAGTTCTCCCAGGTGGCGATGCCACTTCTCGCGGCCTACAAGCCGATCTGGAAGTACGACATCCCCACCCTGTGGAAGGACTTCAGTGCCCATCGTCTACGCAGTGGCCACCACCGGAACGTATGCAGTGCACGCGCCAGCCGCCCGATGGGTCATCGGCGTAACCGTTCGTCCGCGGTACAACCGGTTCGTCTGTGCCGGCGGCGACACGCCGAACGGGTGTGTACGCCTTGTTGGTCAGCGGCGCCGCTGACCCCCCTCCCCCATCAGGAGCCCGACACCCGCCCATCGAGCCGTCCCCGCAAGCCCCGCAGGTCCGTGGCTAATGAAAGACTGCCCCCGTGACGTTCACGCTGCATGTCGACGGGCCCGCTTGGCGGCAGCACACCGAGTCCGTGCGGGACGCCCTGCGAACGGCCATCCGCGACGGCGGTCCCGGTTCCCGGCTCGGGGATCTGGTGCCAGTGGCCAAGGGCAACGGATACGGTCTGGGTCTGACGCGCCTGGCGGACGAGTCCACGCGGCTCGGCGTGGACCGGCTGGCGGTGGGCACCATCTTCGAGGTCCCGGCGGTGGCCAGCCGTTATGCAGGCGACATCCTCGTCCTCACCCCCTGGGACCCGCGCGATGCGATCGCCACGCAGCGCTGGGCGGACATTGAAGCCAGCGAGTACGCCGGCCGGGTCATTCGCACCATCGGTGATGTGCACACTGCCCGTCTGATACCGGCAGGCAGCCGGGTGCTGTTCGAGGGCATCACGAGCATGCGTCGCTTCGGCCTGTTGGAGACCGACCTGCTCGCTTTCGTCGCGACGGATGCTTTTCATACCGCTGTCCGCAGCGGCCAGGTTCGCATCGAGGGTCTGGCACTGCACCTGCCCCTCGCGATGCCCGAGATCCATCACGTGGCCCCCGACGTGCCACGCGGCACGAGCGCCCGGGTGTTGGAGGTCCAAGGCTGGGCCCGCACCTGGCGAGCCGCCCTGGAGGAGTTGAGCCGGGTGCAATGCCCGGTGGGCGAACACGCGAACACACTGTGGGTGTCACACCTCACCGACGACGAACTGCGGGCGGTGCGCGGCCTCGAGCCGGAGGTGGCCATCAATGCCCGGGTTGGTACCCGGCTGTGGCTCGGCGACGGGGCGGCCCTGTCCGCACGGGGAACGATCCTGGCCGTACACCAAGTGGGGCGGCGTTTCGCCGTAGGCTACCGCCAGCGCAAAGCAAAGGACGACGGCCTGCTGATCGTGGTGGGCGGGGGAACGTCGCACGGCGTGGCGATGGCAGCTCCGACCCCGGCTGCCAACCTGCGACAGCGCGCGATCGCCGCAGGAACCGGAGCGCTGGAGGCCGCCGGGCGCAGTAGGTCGCCGTTCAGCTGGGGGGACAAGCTGCTCTGGTTCGCCGAACCACCGCACATGCAGGTATCCATGTTGTGGCTGCCGGAATCGGCCGTCCGGGAGGGCGTCGCACACGGACTGCGAGCCCCAGCCGTAGGAGAGACTTTGGATTGCCGGGTGCGGCACACCACCGCGCTCTTCGACGCGGTGATCACTGACGCATGATCTCGATCCTGCCCAGCCGCGACGACCCAACTGTCGCCAGCGGCAGTGAGGTGGCCGGTGGCGTTGCCGGGTCCCGGGTACTCCTAGGCACCGGATGGTGGAACGTCTTCCGCGTCCTCATCGTGATGACCGGGGTGGCGGCCGTGATGGGCTACCTCAGCAAGTTCCACTGCCTTGCCAACGGTTGGGGCGCCGGCCGCTATGCGCACCTGTGCTACTCCGACATCGCGCCGCTGTACTCTCTACGCGGCCTCGCCGACGGCGCCATACCCTACGTCAGCGACCTGCCAGCGGATCAAATCCTGGAGTATCCGGCTCTCACCGGGTTGTTCATGTACGCCGCCGCCCTGGTGACACCCACGGGCAGCACCCGCGCGTACTTCGACATCAACGTGGTCATGCTGTTCGCCTGCTGGCTGGTGGCCGTACTCGCCACAGCCGTCGCCGGGCGGACACGGCCCTGGGATGCCGCGATGGTCGCGCTGGCGCCAGGGATCATCCTGGCTGGAACGGTGAACTGGGATCTGCTGCCCGTGGCGTTGGTCGCGGTTTCTATCGCTTTCTGGGCCCGCTCGAGACCGTTTTGGTCCGGGATCTTCCTGGGACTGGCAATTGCGGCGAAGTTCTACCCCTTGTTGCTTCTGGGCCCCATGTTCCTGTTCGCCTGGCGGGCTCGCCGGTGGCGGCCGTTTGGCCTGTACCTGCTGGGCACAGGCATCTCCTGGCTGATCGTCAATCTGCCGCTCATGCTGGCCAACTTCGACGGGTGGGCGCGCTTCTACACGTTCAGCCAGGAACGCGGCGAAGATTTCGGCTCGATCTGGCTGGTTCTGAGCACAGCCGGCCGTGGGATTCCAGCGGAGTCGCTGAACACCGTTGCGACGGGCCTGCTGCTGGTCCTGTGTATCGGCATCGCGGTGCTCATCTGGCGCGCGCCGGTCATGCCGCGCGTGGCACCCGTGCTCTTCCTGGTGGTCGCTGCATTCCTGCTCACAAACAAGGTCTACTCGCCGCAATACGTGATCTGGTTGATCCCACTTGCCGCACTTGCCCGGCCCCGGTGGCGCGACTTCCTCATCTGGCAGGCCGGCGAAGTGATCTACTTCGTGGGCATCTGGTTATATCTTGAGGGCCTTGAGGAAGGGGGGAAGGGCCTGTCGCAGGAGGCCTACGCGGTGATCATCCTAATCCACGTCTTCGCGACGATCTGGCTGTCCGCGATGATCATCAGAGACATGCTCGCACCCCAGCACGACCCCGTGCGCACCGATGGATCCGGTACGCAGGATCCCCTCGCCGGCGCGTTCGCGCCGACCACTACCCAGGTCTAGCTCAGCCGTCTAAGGAGTGCCGGGAACTACCACCGGCGAACCTGTCGCGGCCACCCCGGAGGGCTCCGGCAACACCCGCTGGCTGGGGGTGACGACCGCGTCCGGTGTGGTGGGCACAACCGTGGGCTCCACCGGCGCCTGCGAGGTGACGTCCGGCTCGGGACTCTGCGTCGAACCGCCGGTGACTTCCTCGGAGGGTGAGAAGCTCGGTTCAGCGGTCGCCGTGGCTGAGGCCGAAGCGGAGGGTGACAGGAGTCCCGTCTCCCCGCCGTCGATCCAGGTCCCCGGGAACGGGAACGTCTCGACGGGCTGACCCTCCAGTGCGCCCGTCATGTAGGCAGTCCACATCTGGGCGGGGAACGAGCCGCCGGTGACACTGGACAACCCACCCGTGCCCTCGAGGGTGACCATGTTCCCGTTCGCGTCCGACTTGGCCATCATGACGGCGGTCGCCAACTGCGGGGTGTACCCCACGTACCACGCGGACATGTTGTTGTCCGTCGTGCCGGTCTTGCCCGCAGACGGCCGACCCAGACCCAGCGCAGTGCGCCCGGTACCGACATTGACGACCTGCTGCAAGGCGTAGTTGACGTTGTCCATGACGTCCACATCGAACTCCTGGACCGTGTCGACCTGCATCTCGTAGTCGGTCTCCCGATCCGGGGTCTTCACGCTCTTGATCATCTGCAATTCGGCGCGCTCACCGCGAGCAGCGAACGTCGAGTAGGCGTGCGCCATGTCCAACGCGGTCGGAGACGATGTGCCCAGGACCGTCGTGGGATCAGCGTTGAGTCCTACCGTGTCGCGCGGGACGCCAGCCCGGATCGCCGCCCGCTTGACCTGCTCCGGACCGATCGTCAGACCCAGTTCCACATAGGGGGTGTTGATCGAGTACTCGGTGGCCTTCAGCAGCGTCACGTATCCGAAGCTCTGGTTGCCGTAGTTCTGCAAGGTGTAGCCCTCGATGGTGCGCGGGGAGTTGCCGTCCCACGTGGAGTAGAGGCTGATCCCATCCTCCAGGGCCGCACTGAGTGCGAACGGCTTGAACGTCGAACCCGCCAGGGCGGTCGCCTGCGTGGCGTCGTTCAACTGGTTACGCAGGTAGTTCTTGCCGCCGTACATGGCCACGACCTCACCGGTGCCCGGGCGCACGCTGGCCATCCCGATGCGCAGGCCCTCAGTGTTGTACTGCGGCCCGTAGGCCTCGACGGCGGCGATCGCCGCGTCCTG
>JAKOZM010000369.1 GCA_029779995.1 Actinomycetes bacterium | reverse complement strand
CCCGAGCCGGATCTGCGGTCGACCATCAGGTACACCGCGGACAGCACGTCGTCGCCGGGGATCTTGAACCCCATGGTCTGCTTGTCGGCGTCGGCAGTGATCCGGAACGGCCGCCACCCCTCATGCGACAGGCCGGCCACGATCAGGCCACAGACGATCTCGTCCTTGGACTCCCGCAACTCCGACTTGTGCGCGTAGTTGGTCATCGCATTGAACAGGCCCATCATTGCCCTCCGAACCGCGCTTGGATGAACGTCTTCATCGTGTAGATCACGCTGGCCACATGGCGACGCAGCAGATCGTGGTCGACGTCGAGGTGGTCATCGACGTAGCGTTCGATCTCGAGCAGCAGGTCGATCTGGGCGTACACGTAGCCGCTGCTGATGTCGGCGTCGAAGGTGACAGTGCCCGGCTCCGGGGAGGCGATGAAACTGCTCTGCATCTCCTGCTTGATCGCGTTGCCGACCTTGCTGAATTCCGGGACACGCTGCCCGTAGCCGATGACCGCTGAGGCGCGGTGCCCGATCATCTTGGCCACCGCGGGGTCGGGTGTGAGGTGCTGCAGTGACACGTTGACCCGGGAGTGGTCGGCCGGCTCCTCGAAGCGCAGCCGGTGGCTACCCGCCGCGCCGGCCCAGAGGCTCGCGGTCTCCATGTCGATCAGGACGAACCCGCAGTCGACCAGCGCCGTGATCACCCCGCCGAGCATCGCCTCATCGATACTGGTCGCGAATTCGGTCTCCTTGTACATCTCCCAACTGCGGCCCACCAGATCGATGAACGCGTCATCGAGTTCCTGATCGGACATCCCGCTCATCAGCGCCGCGGATGCGGTGGCGGCCACCGGCTGGCCGAGGTCCAGGCCGAGCCGGTCGATGGCGGTCCAGTTCTCCGCGCCCTGCCACCAGACGTGGGTGCTGCGCGGGAGTTGGCCGGCCTTGACCTGGTCGACGACGGTCGACAGCGGCGCGGGTCCTTGCTGCTGGCCGCCCGCGTCGACCCAGTGCACAGGTTGTGTGGGTTCGATCATGGGTCGCCAGAATACTCGTCCGGCACGGGCGCCGGAAGGGGTCGAATGGGCTTTTCGCTTCACACCAGCGAGACGAGGGCCCCGAGGCCGGCCACGACCCCCAGCACGCGCAGCGTCGGCCACTTCAGCACGAAGACCAGCACGACCGCCAGCCCGGCGAGTAGTACTGCGATCAGATCCAGGGTCGCCCACTGCGGCACCGTGACGGTCATGGGTCCGAAGCTGCGGGTCTGGGTCTCGAAGAACGTGTGCAGCGCGAACCACAGGGCCAGGTTGGCGATGACGCCGACGACTGCCGCGCCGACGCCGTTGAGCGCGTGGTGCAGTCCGCGGCTGCGCCGCAGCGCGTCGACGTAGGGCGCGCCGGCGAAGATGAACATGAAGCAGGGCAGGAAGGTGACCCACAAGGTGATCAGGGCGCCGAGCAGGCCGGCCAGCAGCGGTGGCAGCGTGCCGGGGTTGTTGTAGGCGGCGAGGAAGCCCACGAACTGCACGACCAGGATCAGCGGCCCGGGGGTGGTCTCGGCAAGGCCGAGCCCGGTGGTCATGTCCTCGGTGGTGATCCAGTTGTAGTACTGGACGGCTTGCTGGGAGATGTAGGCCAGCACCGCGTAGGCACCACCGAAGGACACCACCGCGGTCTTGGAGAAGAGCAGCGCCTCCTGCGTCAGGATGTGTTCGGTACCCAGCACCATGACCAGCAACGCCACAGGCACCAGCCATAGCGCCAGGCTGGCCACCGCCGCGATCAGCGCCCACCGCCGCCGCCCAGGTGGGGTTGGCGGATCCGCCTCGCCGTCCTCGATGGGTGTGTGATCGCGCCGGCCGACCCACCAGCCGATCAGGCCCGCGGCCAGGATGACCAGGGGAAACGGCACAGCGAAGAAGAACAGTGCCACGAAGGCAGCCACGGCGATCAGGCGCAGGGCCCGGCTGCGCAGGGTGCGCCTGGCCACCCGGATGAGGGCCTGGACAACGATTGCCACCACTGCGGCCTGCAGCCCGAACAGCAGGCCCGACACCCAGCTGACATCGCCGTACACCGCGTACAGCACCGACAGGGCCAGCATCACCACCGCTCCAGGCAGGATGAACAGCGTCCCGGCGATCACCCCGCCGCGCACCCCGTTGAGCAGCCACCCCACATACGTGGCCAACTGCTGGGCCTCAGGTCCGGGTAGGACCATGCAGTAGTTCAGGGCGTGCAGGAAGCGGCGTTCGCTGATCCACTCCCGCTCGTCGACGATCTCGCGATGCATTACCGCGATCTGCCCGGCCGGACCGCCGAAACTGTTGAAACCGACGTAGGCCCACACCTTGGTCGCCTCTTTGAGCGAAACGTCGGCCATGGCGCTCAGCCTAGGGTCGGTGCTTGACCACATCTGGTTGGGATCGCGGCCTGCCGCCCGATTCGCAACCTGCGACACACCAGATTCCGGATTGCCCCTTTTGCACGGCGTGGCATATCCACATCTGGTTGATCATGGTCGAGTGCCAAGCAGATGTGGACGGGAACGGCGTTGCGTCTACACATCTGGTTGGAGATTCCACTCGCCACGTCATTCTCAACCAGCGACTTGGTAGCCAAAGTCCGATATGCCAGTTTCGCACCGCGTGGCATCTACACATCTGGTTGAGCGGGGAAGCCTCCCAACCAGATGTGTAGACCGATCGCCGCTACTCGCTCGGTGCAGGAGTGGCCGTGGTGGTCGCCGTCGCCGTGGCGGTCTCGGTGGCGGTTGCCGTCGCGGTCGCAGTCTGCGTGGCCGTCACTGTCTGGGTCGGTCGTGGCTGCGGAGTCTTGGTCACCGTCTCGGTCGCGGTCGGGGTGCGGGACGGCTGCGGGATGGGCTCGTCATCTGCGGCGAAGAACCACACCAGCCCGCCGACGACGATCAGCGTCGCGAGCAGGGCAGCGACGATCCATCCGACCGATGACCGCTTCTCCTCATGCACGACACCGGCCTCGGCCCATTCCATGTAGACCACCGACCCGCGGGGCACCCACGCCCCGGGCATGGGTGTCTGAGTGTTGACCAGCGCGGGCGGGCCGGCCACCGGCTGGCCGGTCATCGCGGCCGGCACCTGCCCCCACTGGCTGGGCACGCCCGGCAAAACGCCCTCGATTGGCTGGGTGCGGAACATCGGCGCCAGACCGGCCTGCGCCACCGCGTTGAACGCAAGTTCGGGGCTCAGCCCCATGACCGGCGGGACCTGGACACTGTCGATCGGCTCCTGCTGCCATGTCGTCATGACGCCACGCTAGCGGCGTAGGTTGACCTCGTGGCGGATCTACCGGGTAGCGGCGACTGCGAGGCGCACACATCGTGGGGGCAACCCGTTCTGTTCGCCTCGTCGGCGGCCTACGTCATCGCCGCCCTCTTCGTGCTGTGGTGGGCCAGCCGGCACAACAGCAACCGCGCACCGATCACCCGCGCTCAGGTCTGGCCGTACGTCATCGGCCTGATCGCAGCGGGCCTGGGCAGCATGGATTACCACGGTCCGGCCCTGGGTCCAGAGCCCCTGCTGCACGACGCCGGTCTGGCATTGGCGCTGGTCGCCGCAGTCAGCATCGACCTCACGCAGCTCGACGTGTGGCGGCCAGCCCGGTCCTGGGGCCTGCTCGGATTGACCATCGCGGCTGTGGCATTGATAGCGCTCTTCCCGACGATCAGCCCGGCTCTGGCCGGGGTCGCCGCGATCGGGCTGATCATCACCGAACTGGCGGTGTACCGGCGCGGGATCCGCGTGATCGGCACACCCCTGCTGATCGGCATCGGCGCGTTGCTGGTTGGCGCAGCCATCTTCGCGGTGAGCCGCACCGGCGGGCCGCTGTGCGACCCTGAGTCACCCTTCCAGGGCCATGCTGTCTGGCACGCCCTCACGGCGACCGCGCTCGGATTGTGGATCGTCACAGCCCTGCCAGACAATGTCCAGCAAGGAAGGGAGCGCTCGTGAACCGTCTCATCGAGGGACTCGTCACTGCCGCCACGGACACTGCATTTCGCTCGGTGGAGGTCCGCCGGCCAGCCCCGGAGCCAGGCGGGGCGGTGCTGGTGATCGCAAATCACGGCGGGGGCCTCGGCGACATCCTCACCGTCATCGCCGGGTGCCGGCGGTTCCCGCGTTTCCTGGCCCGCGACATCATCTGGAAGTTCCCGATCGCCCGGCAGATCGTGAACGCCGTCGCAGCGATCCCGGTGTCCCGCCGCCAGGATCACGGCGACCGCGCCGACAACACGAGCATGTTCTCGGCGGCCTACCAGGGCCTGGCCGACGGGGACCTGCTGGTGATCTACCCCGAGGGTGAGAGCGTGGCCGAGCCACGCCTGGCACCCCTGCGCACCGGGGCGGCCCGGATCCTGCTGGGCGCGTGGGCGCAGGGCATCGACACCACGATCCTTCCGATGGGCCTGCACTACTACGACATCTCCGTGCTGCGCGGGCGCTGCTTGGTGGAGGTGGGTGAACTCTTGCGGATGAGTGACGTGGTCGCCGACCTGCCCGCCGGCCAGCCGCTGACCGAGCACAACCAGCCGGCGGTCCACGCCCTCACCGACATCCTGGCCAGCCACTTGAGCGCGGTGGTGGCCGAGTACTCCGACTGGCAGACCCGCCGGGATCTGGAATCCGCCGCTGCGATCTACCTGATGGGCAGGCCGGGCGCCGAGTCGGTCTCCTACAGCGACATGGCCACGACCGCCGACCGCATCGGCCAGACACCGACAGCGGCGCAGGAGCAGGTCATCACCGACCTGAAGGCCTACAGTGCGGCCATCGAACTGCTCGGCCTGAGCGACCATGAGATTCCGGACGTCGCCATGACCGGGGTCAAGGTGGCCGGGCGGGCCGCGGGCATGCTCTCACTGCTGCCGTTCGCGGCCTACGGCACAGTTGTCAACGGCGTACCCATGGCGGGCCTGCGCCTGATCAGCTTGACCGGCGTCGCTCCCGCGACGGCGGCGACGCTCAAGCCCCGCTTTCGCACTGATCACGTTCCCCGCGGTCTGGTCCCTGCTGGGCTGGTGGGGATACCGCCGGGCCGGCGTGCTGGGCGCAGTGGCGATGGCGTCGACCGGTCCGATGAGTCTCGGTGCCACCGTCGCGGTCGCCGAGCAGGGGCAACTGATGTGGCGGCTCTCCCGGGCATACCGGCGGGCGAAGGGGCAACCACTGGAGCAACTCGTGGACAGCCAGCAGCGCCTGCGGGAGTCGGTGGCTACGGCCCTGGGGGAGCCACTTGTGCAAGGAACTCCTCGATCGCCAATAGCGTCTGCTCTTGCTGCTGCTCGCGGCTGATCGTCGCCTCCCCGTCGCCCTGCTGCGGACCGTAGTCACCGAAGTAGGCGTGGATGCCGCCGTCAACGGCCACGAACTCGGTGTCCGGCGGCAGCGTCGTCCGGCTGTCCGCAATGTCCTCTGGCGTGGCCAGGAGGTCATTGGTCGCCGAGATCGACAACACCGGCACTGACTGCCCGCTGATGTCCTCAATCGGGAAGGCCGCCAGCAGGATCAGTCCGGCCGCACCCTCGGTCTGCCCTGAGGCGACAGCGCCACCCAACGAGTGTCCAGCGACAACCCATTCCTGCACACCCGGGACGGCCTGGCGGGCCTGGCCGATGACGTCCGGCACACCGAAGGCGAGGCTCAGTGGCGGCTTGGCGATGTATACGGGATAGCCGGCCTCAGCCAGCGGGGCGAAGATGTTCTCGTAAGCCCGCGGGTCGACCAGTGCACCCGGGATGAAGGCGATGCCCACCGGTGCCTCCTGTGGTCCCATCCAGATACCCGAACCGCTCTGCTGAGTGGCAATGGCCGGCTGGGCGATCGCCGGGTAGGGCGCCAGCCACGTGCACAGCGCCGCCAGCCCCACCCCGGCCAACGCGGCGGCCCAGCGCCCCAGCATCCGCCCCCGACCCGGCTGCGGCTTCGCGCCGCGCAGGCCCCAGGCGATCAGCACCGCGCCGAGGATGGCCGCCGCTGCCAGCAGCACCGGGTACGACCAGTGCCCGTGCAGCAGCGCACCCCCGGACTTGTTCAGGGCCCCGAGCACCGCCAGCAGCAGAGCTGCCCCGGGCAGCAGACGCGACCACGTCACTTACGGTGTGTCCACAGGTATGCCACGGGACCGACGGGCTGTACGAACAGGGCCACCGCCCACAGCGCCTTGCGACCGTGGATGTCCGCTGTCGGCCGGCGGATCAGATCCACGAGGGCGGTTGCAGTCAGCGAGACCTCGATGCTGGCCAACGTCAGAACCGCTGTCTTCTGGGCGTTCGAC
>JAKOZM010000347.1 GCA_029779995.1 Actinomycetes bacterium | reverse complement strand
TGGCGCCACGCGGGCCTCGTCGATGCGCCGCTCACGGATGTCGTGGTCCAGCGCGCCCGGCAGTTGATCAAGGCCCGCGGCGGCAACAACGTCCTGTCCCGGCGCGGCACCATGCACGAGATCATCGACGCAATCGGCGAACTCACCACGCCACCGTCGGTCGAGGAATGGCGCACCCAACTCGGCGCAGCCGCGCTCCGTCACCAACAGGCGCTGATCGACCACTGCGAGGCTGCAGAGGCTCGGGTCTTGGTCGATGGTCAGCCGGACAGCAACGTGGTCCCCCTCCGTCCAGCACGGGCACGGATCCGCGAATCGGCAACCGTTGTCGATGTCGATGAGGTCTGGCCGGACTATGACGACGTGGGCGACTGATGGATGCGCAACTCTGGCACGCCCAAGCGACCAGTCCGCCGCCAGCGTTGCCGGCGCCCCTGCCACCTGCACAGTTGGCCGCTTCGTCACCTGAGGCGCGGACCGCGTATGCCGACTCGGTCAGGATCGCCTTGCGAGGTCGACCTGTCCCTTCTCCGGTTCACGAGCGAGTCAGTGCCGATCTCACGTTCGCGTTGGAGTCGGCGATGCTGGCGCCGGCCGGCGCACGAACCGTGATTGCTGTGTCCGCGCCGTTCACGGCGGGCAAGTCCACGCTCGTCAAGGCGTGGGCCCAGTCGTTGCACCGTCATTGGCTGGGCGACGTCGCCTCTGATTCGTGTCCGCGCTGGGCTCCGGAGCCGGGGCTGATGGCCGATTGGGTGCCGGTGGTCTATCTGTCGCTGCAGTCCGAGTCGCGCAGCCGGGATCTCTATGCCCAGATCCTGGGGTTCATCGGCAACATCAAAGCCGCCGAGAGCACCGAGACCCGGATGGCGCTGCAAACCACGAAATCGTTCGGCTTGCACCAGATTCGGCTGCTCATCATCGATGACGCCCACATGCTGCGTACCAGCAGCATCACTGGCCGCGCCACCCTCAATGCGGTCAAGCATCTGAACACGACACTGGGGGAGCATGGCGGCGTCCTTGTCCTGGTTGGCGCCCACATCTCTGGTGGAGAGGCATTGTCCGACCCGCAGATCCGCGGTCGTCTCTCCGAACACACGGTCGCTCCCTACGCGATCGATACCCCAGCCGGTCGACGTGACTGGCAGCGCCTCCTGCGTGGCTTGGAGGAGATGCTGTCGCCCTATCTACCCGGCGAACCGCCCGGCTACCTCGCCCGCCATCACGCGGCATACCTCTGGTCCCGCACCCAAGGCTTCGTTGGGGACACGGCCACTGTCGTCATCGACGCCGCTACCGCGGCCCTCGCCACGGGCGAGCCGCTGGGCCGTGCCCACTTCGACGCTGTCCGGCTCAGCGGCCGCGCCCAGGACCAGACCGCGCGGGCTGAGGCGATGGCCACGGCCAGTGGGCAGTGAGGTGACCAGGGCGAAGCGGCGGCCAGATCGCCTGCCGGTCTATGTCCAGCTCCTGCCCGGGGAGTCATTGCCGGCGATGGTCCATCGGGTGGCAGAGCGGCTAGGGCTGACAGTCAAGCAACTCTGGCCGGAAGCGCCGACCAGCCTTCAGGGGCTCTATGACGACCCCTCCGTCGAGACCGTGCGGTCCCTCTCCCATGCGGTCGGGATTGGCCGAAACACGCTAAGCGCCCAGACCCTCGGCTGTCGCCTGCCCGGAGCGTTGCAGTTGCCGCGGCGTGACCCGATGACGATGGTGTGCAGCTGCTGCCGACGCAGCGGCCACCTGTGGACGCGGGTGGCATGGGTCTTGGTCTGCCCCGACTGTGGATCGCCTCTACGTCGCCGAACCGATTCTGCGCCTGACTTCACCCCGCTCGAACTGGGCGACCTCTGGATCGCCCAAAGCGAGCTCTTGGCCTTGCTCGCCCGCACTCGTGATCGCGAGGACCCGCGCCTGCAGCGGTTCCGCAGACTCACGAGGGCTTATGGCATGGCCGTCGTGCCCGACGAGGACCTGGCGACGCAGGCTCGGGTCCTGGTCGCGTCGTGGCAGTCGAGTCAGAGCCCCGCGCTCTTCCGCGCGGCACGGCTGACAGTAGCCCTCGATACCGAACTGGTCGATCGGGCCGCGAACGATCGCGACGAACAAACATTGCTCGATGCTCTCGAGGTCGCCGTGGCCCGGGCAGAACTGTGGCGGGCCATCGCCGAGGTCGGCCTGGGCCAGCAGCATGTCCCTGCAGCGCTCTCGCGCACGCCCGAGGTCTTCCTTGAGGGTCAGCAGGAGCAGGAGGCCAGTCGTAATGCGGCATTGGCGCTCCTGAGGGAGTTGGTGCTGGTTCGCGGTGGTCCTGGCGGGGAGAGTCGACGGCCACGGATGGAATCGCTCTGGTCCATCCTCGGTCTGCCGAGGAAGGACTCCACCGCCCTCGCCACCGACTTAGGCAACAGCGTCGCCGGCCTGACCTACCTGACCCACCATGTGCACCGGCTCAACCAAGAAGGGCTGACCGACTTCCATCACGCCCGCGCCGTACTGGCGGGTCTGCGGCGCGCCCCCACGTCAATCCTCCGCAGTGTCCCGGGCCTGCGGATCGACGCCGAGACTGCAAAGTTGGCTGCCGCATGGATTTGGATCCACCACACCCGGGGAACTCCGCGCGGCGGTCCCCACCCGCTCAAACAGCGCAGTCTTCGCGAGTTCAACGAATCGCTCACCGCGGAGGGCAGGCTCGTCCTCGCCGACTATGGGGCAACTCTTCTCGCCTCTGACCTGACGCTGGACACCGTCCTCGGTCAAGGCGCCGACACAAGGGTGGGTGCTTTGGCGTGACCGAACCATCAGGCTCCATGCCGGCAGGGGCCACCAGCCGTGCGACACACGTGTTGCCGGCGACGCTGACGCCCAGACCCGGGGAGTCGATCGAGTCCTGGCTGGAACACCTCGCTGAACTCAACGGTCTCAGCACCGCTGCCGTCCTCACCATGATCCGAGAATCCGGTGCCCACACGCGCTTCCTCACCATCGCGCCGGCACCGGAGACGGTCGCCACAGTGGCGGCCATCGCCCGAGTCAGCGAGAGCGAGGTGTATGCCGCAACGATGGCCACCTTCGACGGCACCGCCCTCGACCTGACCAATCTCAACCCGAACAACCGAGATTCTTACCGGCAGATCGCGGCTCCGGGATGGGCGCCCCATCGTGGAACCCAGATCTGTCCGCGTTGCCTTTCTGAAAAGGGAGTCTGGCAGAGCAGTTGGCGTTTGCCCATCGTCACCAGCTGTCGTCGCCACCAGAACCTGCTGTGCGCGGTCTGCCCGTCGTGTCAACGGCCGTTCCGAGATCAGCGCCACTCCCACTTGCGCGTCGTCGGCGCCAGCACCCGTTGCGGCAACCCGCTCGGGGCTGGACCGGCCAAAAAGTGCCGCCAAGAGCTCACCGACATCCGTGCAGTCCCAGCCACGGATGACGTACTGGCCACGCAGGCGCGCATCGACGCAGCGCTCAACGGCGCGCAGATGATCGTTCTGGGAGAGCCGGTGTCAGCCGCCTCCTACCTGCACGACCTGCGACACCTGGCCACCCTCCTTCTCCATCTGGCCGGACAAACCGGGGCCGAACGGCTCGCCTCATGGGTGACCGGCTTGACGAGTGACGCGGTCACGCGCACTCGTGCGCGCGGCCCCCGGTGGGGTCTGCGCCCGCCGGACGACCCGGGCGTCCGATCGGCAGCGTTGGCGGCCGCCGACGGCATACTCGCCGCTGCCGACCTGGACGACGCGACAGCCGCGCTGGCCACCTGGACCGAACTCACCCCCACGACCCCGGACGGGCCCTTGGGCTGGCTGGCCGACCACACCGTCATGACACCAACCCTCACTCGGCTGGTCCTCGCGGCGCGAGCCCCGCACCGCCGCCTGTCCACGCTGCTCGATCACACCGAACGCCTCGCTCCGCTTCGCCACATCCCACAGATGCTGCCCACCGAGCTGTTTGAGCGCCATCTGGCGGACGCCTTCGACTCTGGCGCGGAGACCGTCCGGCTCTTCACCACGATGTGCCTGGCCCGAACCGACCCACGCGCGAGCACCTGGAGCGCCACCGGTCACCTCCTCGGGCTTCCCGACGACCTGACCGTGCGCACGGCTCGCGCCTGCAGCGCCAGGCTCCGGCTCCCCATCCCCGTCCTTCTCGCTCGGCTGCGGTCCGTCGCCGCCGATCTACCCCACGTCGACTGGCGAGAGTGTGAGCGCGACATTCGGGCTCTCTGCGACGACACGTGGTTCAACGCCTTCGCTGCCGCACGACCGGGGACCCGCGCGTCGTCGCGACCGTATGCCGTGGCGTGGGTGTGGACGCAACTCGCCAGTGGACACCTCAGCACCAGCCCTGGGTGGCCGCACGCACCGACGTCGGCGGAGCGGGCCGGGTTCCGAAAGTTCAACCGCAGCCTGTCCGAGGGCGACAGGGCGCGCCTCGCCAGCATCAGCGGCGGTGATCGGGAATCAGATCGAACCTGATCAAAGGCAATCGTCCCAACAGTGTTGGGACGAATGCGGCGCCCCTACCTAGGCTCAGGAGTGGACGCCCCCGGGTGAGGCCAGCCGCAATCTGGCTCTTGGCGACCAGGTTCACCTTGCCCCTGTCGGAAGCGATAGGGATCCTGACGACATGACCTTGGACCGGACATGAACAGGGACCTGAACGCCGCCCAGCGCGAAGTCCTTCAATGGCTCGCCGACGGGGGCAGCACTCACCCGCCGCGCGAGGAGTTCAAGACTTCTGCCCGCGCGTTGGCCAACCGCGGGCTCGCCACCGTCACTCGACGCAGAGGCGTCTGGACCGCCACGCTGACCGAGGCCGGCCGCTACTACGCAGCCAACGATGCCTACCCCGTCGAGGCCTTCGACGCCGTCGCGAGGGGTGCGTCCCGAGTGCGCAAGACGAACAAGGATCGAACCACGACTCAGCCGGTGAATGCCGTCCCGCCCGCCCGCTCGGGCAAGTCGCCCAACAGCCACCTGACACCGGCTCAGTTCGCGATCCTCACGGCGATCGCGGAGAACGCCGAGGCTGGACGCACTTCTGAGATCGCGAACCGCCGCACCCTGCTTGCGTTGCGGGACCGCGGACTCATTCGCCTGACAGGTAGCCGGTCAGGTTGGGCCGCCACGATCACCCCAGACGGACAGCGACGCGTCGACCAAGAGGCCCGGCGTCTGCGCGAAAAGGCCGCACGCGAAGCGGCCGAGGCAGCCGAGAAGGAACGCCAAGCCCGCGAGGCCGCCCTTGCGCAGCAGCGAGCCGCGGACCTCATGGATCGTCTCCTCAGCGCGGGCCGTGTCGACGTCGCCCACGACTACACCGAGAGCGAACTCCTCCGGATCGAACGCGAGGCGCGCCGCCTCGGGACACTCCCTGAGGGTGAGAAGCTCGCTCACGAGCACATCCGCATGGATCCCGACCTCGGGTTCACTCTCTATCTGCGACCCGACTACGAGCAGCGCATCCCGGTTCGCACCTTGAAGGCACCCGGGCGGATGCCCAAGACCAAGCACCCGGCCGTGGAACGCTTTCTCGAGCGCCGCGCGAACGTCTCGAAAGGCAGCATCCCCAGGGCCGGCCGCTTCCTCCAAGGGGTGGTGGACGCCTGTGACATCGTGGGCTGGAAGGTCACCGACAAAGTGAGCCGCTCGTTCGGCGGGAACGACATCCACTCAGCCACGGATCTGGAGTTCCGCATCGGGTCAACCACGTACGAACTAGCGATCAGAGAAGCCGCAGCGGGAAATCGGCGGCGATCGCCCTCACCGTACGTCCAGGAATGGGACTACTACCGCGGCCACACCTCCAAGACCGTCGCCAACAAGGCTTTCGAGCCCTCTGGCCGATTGACCGTGACGGTAACGACGGGTTGGGGTGCGACGGACTTGTTTCGGCTCAGCGACGAGCCCGGGGCGCCCTTGGAAGACCAACTGGCCGTCCTAATCCGCAAGCTCGAGCTGCGCGTCGCGGAGGAGAAGTGGGAGTGGCAGGAACGGAAGCGTCGCCAGAAGATCCGTCAGGAGCGCGGCGAAGAAATCCGTGCAGCCGCGTTTGAGAAGGTCCGGTACGAACGCAACGCCAAACAAGCCGTCCGCCAGCTCAAGGACCGGCAGACGGCGACGTGGCTCCGCGACTACGCCAACGAGGTCGACTTGCGAGCCGGCCAACTCGACGGGGAGGCCACTGTCGCCGCCGGGGAATGGGCCAAGTGGCTTCGCGACCATGCCGACCGCGTCGACCCGCTCAACGGCGACCTCAACATCATCAGCAAGATCCAAGCAACCCCCGACGAGCTACAGCCGCACATGAAGGGCTGGAGCCCCCACGGCTACCACTGACTCGCCGAGGCCTTCTCTATCTGGCCTTAACGGCCCACATGCTCTTGCCGGCGACCAAGCGGGCGCCTCCCGGGCATCGAGGGTGCCGGAGTTCTGGTCCGCAGGCATAGCTCGGGGCTACCCTCCTAGGACCGACGGCGGTCCAATGCGTGAGGTGTTCATCCGAGTGTGATCCCGAAACCCAAGGCACCCATGGACGCATGGAGGACCGACCTCGGATCGCTGAGGATCGAGCCTGCCATACATGTGCACCCTCGCCCGAGAGTGGCCGGACCCCAATTGCGCAGCAGCTGTTGCGCAACTGACGTGGGGCCACGTCATGGTCCTGCTCGACCGCCTCGACGACCCGACGTGCGTGTCTGGTACGCCGCCCGGGCGGTCACCGACGGGCGTTCCTGGAAGACCGCATCAAAGGCCGGATGCACGCCCGCGTCGGACCGTGTCCTCGAACGCCACCTCCGCCGGGTCGGCGCCGCCACCGTGTGCGGGAACCCACTCGGCGTCGGCCCCACGAAGCAGTGCCAGCACGACCTCACCGCCATCCCCACCGAGCCTTCCGACGAGCGCGTCCCCGCCCTGCAGCGCCGCGCCGACGCGGCCCTCGCCGGGCATGCGGTGCCCGTCCTCGGGCGGCAGGTCAAGGGCGCGCGGCATACCTGAGCGACCTGCGCCACCTCACCACGCTCCTGCTCCACCTCGCACGGCAACCCGCGCCACGCAGGGGCCTCCCTGGGTGGCCGACCTGGCCGAGGGATCTCGGCGCGCAGCCGTGATCGCGGACCGCGCTGGGGTCGACGCCCACCCGAAAACGCCGTACTCCGCGCTGCAGTATTGGCGACGGCCGACGGCATACTCACCGCCCCCGACGTCGACACGGCCTCTGCCCGCCTAACGCCGTGGACCGCGCTCACCCCGACCACCAACGAGGGCCGCTTGGGTGGCTGGCCGACCGCACAGTAACGACCCCGACCCTGACCCGTCTCGTCATCGCCGCCCGCGCCCCGTACCGGCGCCCGACCCACCACCTCGACAACAACGTCGAAGGCCCGCGCCCGCTATCGCCAGTTCGCAGACTCCCTCGACGAGCGGCAGCAGTTCGAACTCGCGTACGCCCTCCACAAGCGTGAGTGAAGGTAGAGCCGAAGCGTTGTCACCGACCACGCCGCAACCTAGTCACTGTCCGCGCCCACCAGGTCCCCCGCGGGCGACGAACCGCCGCTGCCGCTTCCTGATCTCGCGCAACGGCCCTTCGGGTAGCTGCCACGCCGATTGCGGGTAGCCACTCGATCGCGTCCCTGGTGATCAGGTAGTGCGAGCGGCAGGGCGACTGGCCGTTACCAATGGACGGCCGCAACGTCACGGTGCTATCGAACTTGAGTGTCCAACCGTCAGTGGCAAGCGGAGTCACGGTCTTGGTTCTGCAGCCGCATGCGCACAGGTGTACGGCGGTCGAGTACTCCATCGACACGTATAGCGTTCCTTGCTCCAGGTCGCCCGGCACGTACGTGACGAACGCCGGCTCAAGTTTGCATAGCCTCATGGGGCCCTTCTTCGGCTTCCGTGTCCTCGAGGATCCGACCGTACTTGTTGAGGATCTCGTTGGTGTCGATCCGGTAGCTGCTGTGCAGCTCACCTTCGGCGTCGGCGTAAAACCCCAGCCACTTCTTGAAGCGGATGACGGCCATCACGGCCGCAGCCATGTTGAGCTCTGCAACCTGAAGGTTCGTGTCGTAGAGGCCTGCGTCTCCCGCCTCCCCTGAGATGAGTTCGCCGCGGGTTACATGTTCGGATGCGCCCGGGAGAGCCGTCGTGACCCGAACCTGGCCAGCGATCCCGCCCGTGTCGTCGTCAACTCCCACACCGGTGTCGATGAACGGAACGTTGGCGGCGATGAGCGCTTCGATGATCGCGAGCTTGTCCGGGCTCGAATCCATCGCGAGGAACACGAAGCAAGCGTCTGTCACCTCGGCGACATTGGCAGCGGTGACATGGACTGTGTGAGGGTGAATGTTGCGGCGCATCCGGGCGTACATGACCGCGTAGTACTCAACCTTCGTCGTCCGAGCGACCAGGTCGTCGATCGAGGCGGCGCCGGGCGCCCGGAAGGCGTTGTGAGTGCTGAACGTGTCGGCGTCGTACAGGTGGATGTTCCCGATGGGCGTCTTGGCGAGGAGGTCGAGCAGGTAGGCGCCGGTGCCGCCGAGGCCGATGATCACAACCTTCGACAACTCGAGCAGGCTCGTACGACTGGTGATGCCTGCGCGGCTGGAGGAGGTGTCGAGGTAGACGAACACCCCGTCGTCCTCATCGGTTGTGAAGGGTTTGCCCTGAAGGGGAGTGACTGCTGAGTCGATCGCCTGGGCGGGGCCCACGAGGATGGCCGCGTACGTGGTCACTTTCTCGTGGAAGTCGATGTACCCGTCCGGGTTGGGCTTCTGCGAGAAGCCCACCGAGGGCGTCAACTCGGGTCCGGCGGTCCAGCCGGACGTGAGGCCTGGGTTGGCGAAGCCGGGCGAGATCTCGCTGCCGTCGCGGTTGCACGGTGATGATCCGACAAAGGCCATGACGTGGGTGTTGGGCTTGGTGGTCCGGTCGCCAGCAAGGTCCAGGGGGCAGATGAAGGAGCCCCACCGAATCGTTGCCGTGGAATCGACGTAGGGGATGTCGTCCACGACGAGGTAGCCGTTGACGAGGCGGACGGTGTAACCGTCGCTGACGAGCCGCTGGAGGTCGGGGCTGTTACGAACGAGTCGTGAGTCGGACATCGAAGCTCGTCCCCTTCTTCTTGACCTTCACGGACTCGCCCGCCACGAGCGTCCCGCTGCCTCCATGTCCAGTGATCGCGTTCTTGTAGGCGACGGTGAAGATGGCGGCTGGGTCATGCCCGGGGAAGGCGAGCCCGCCGAGGATCTCGTAGCTGACGAGCTCTCGCTCGAGGGTGTGCGGTGTGCCGTTGATGACCACCGTGAAGGTCTTGTCGTGTGCCGGGCTGCTGGTGCTGTCGGACATGTTGGCTCCGTTCGTCGAGGTTGCTGGCCGGCGGTTGTCCGGCGAGGACAAATATAGCATACTGGTCTTCACCTAAGAGGTGAAGACCAGTAGTGAGTTAGCGGGATGGGGGCGTGTCTGGGCCACATGGCAACATGGTCCGCCTAGGATCTGGCACGTGCGGGTCTTCATCTCTGGGGTGATGGAACGAGGTCATGTTGCGCGTCGAGTACCACGACGAGGTGCTGCGCAGGCTGGCCGAGGAGTTGAGCTTCGCACCGAAGGGCTGGGATCCGACGGTCATCAGGTCGTACCGGAAGAAGGTCCAGGTCATCGCCGCAGCGCGAGACGAGCGTGACCTCTACGCGATGCGAGGTCTACGGATGGAGAAGTTGAAGGGTGATCGCCTGGGACAGACGTCGATGCGCCTCAACGATCAGTTCCGGCTGATCCTCACGTTCAAGACCGACAGGGACCGAGTGGCGGTTCTCCTTGAGGTTGTCGACTATCACTGAACATCGATGGAGAGACCGAGATGAACGCTGCACTGGCCGAGGTGTTTCCGGCAGGAGAGTTCCTCGCTGAGGAGCTTGAGGCTCGTGGCTGGACTCAGGCCGAGTTCGCCGCCATCCTCGACCGCCCAGCGCAGTTCGTCTCCGAGATCATCTCCGGAAAGAAGGAGATCACTCGAGAGTCCGCTGCGCAGATTGGCGCTGCCCTCGGGACCAGCGCCGAGATGTGGCTCAGCCTTCAAGATCAGTACCTCCTGTGGCTGCAGAAGCAGGACGCCAAGTCGCAGAGCGACCTAGACGACGTGCGTCGTCGTGCGCGGCTGAACGAGAAGGGCCCCATCTCGCTGCTCAAGAAGGCAGGAGTGCTCGCTGCCACGTCGCTTGACGAGCTGGAGGATGAAGTCCGCCAGTTCTTCGAGTTGAAATCACTCGATGACGAACCAAGCTTGGCGGCTGCCGCGAAGCGCTCCAACCACGGCGAGTCCCTCTCGTCCCTGCAGATCTCTTGGCTGTACATGGTTCGACACGCCTCGCGCCGGACATCGATGACGGGCAATTACTCGCGTGAGGCACTCGAAGCGGTCGGTGCCGCCCTACCGCAGGCACTCAAGACCCCTGCGGATTTCGCCGATTTGCCGAAGACGCTCGGCGCGGTCGGTGTTCGCCTGGTCTACGTTCC
>JAKOZM010000328.1 GCA_029779995.1 Actinomycetes bacterium | reverse complement strand
GGCAGATCCTTGTCCAGCCATGCCTGACCGAACTGCGCCCAGAGAGCGGCGTCGGTCTGCGTGGGGCCGTACTTCGGCGAACTCGGCCCGTTGGTGACCGTGCCGGGGAGCGAACTCACCGACGTGTTCAGAGCCTTGCGCAGGTTCAGACCACCCGCACCGGCACCGTTGCTGGCCGTCAGCGAGGTCGTGCGGTATGCGGTACCCACGACCAGGCGCTTGGCCTCATCCGGGGTCAGCGTGGGCTGCGCTGCCAGCAGCGCAGCGACGGCACCAGCCGTGACCGCAGCCGACATCGAGGTTCCGGAACCCTTGAGGTATCCGGTGCCGACCTGGGAGGCCGGGTTCTCGGTGTACGCGGTGCTGTTCAACGGCGATGTGCTGATCAGTGAGACACCCGGTGCCACGAGGTCCGGACGCGCGGTCCGGAAGGCGCGGCCGTAGGCGGAGAAGTCCGCGACGACGTCATCACTGCGATCAGCGGTGTCCCGCTCGTCTTGGGCACCGACCACGAGCAGCGTCGGATCGGTTGCCGGCGAGGCGAGAGAGTTGGGGCCACCGTTGCCGGAGGCCACGACCACTGTCAGACCGGCGTCCCACAATCCGTCGAGCGCCAGCGTCAGCGGGTCGAGGAAGGGGGGCAACGGACTGTTAGCACTCAACGCCAGCATCAGCACGTCGAGGCTGGGATCCTCGGCACGCAGGTCAGCGACCGCCTGTAGGCCGGCGAGAACCCGGGCGAGGTCGGTGCTGCCGTCAGCTGCCGCCACCTGCACATCAACGATGCTCGCCTGCGGCGCGACGCCGCCGAAACTGGCATCGTCACCTGCCACAAGTCCAGCCATGAATGTGCCGTGGCCGTACCCATCACCGGATACGTCACCGGACACGTTGATCCGGTCGGACACGGTGATGTTGGCCGCCGGGTCCACCCCGGTGTCCACGATGGCAACCTTGACCCCGGATCCGGCATCCGCCGGGGCGCCGATCGTCGCCTTGAACGTGTTGGTCGCGTCCGAGGTGACCGTCGCCGGTGCGGAGTTGAAGGTCATGGCGACATTGGGGACCACGAAGGATCCCTGCGGCGCGACGACCGAGCCTGGCAGTTCTGCCAGGACTGT
>JAKOZM010000297.1 GCA_029779995.1 Actinomycetes bacterium | reverse complement strand
GACCGCGCGGTAACCCAAGAACCCGTCGTCGGTGACGTGACAGCCACAGTCGGCGTTGTACGTGGCCGCGAGGGCCTTGCTGCGGGCCACGATGGCGAAGGTGCGTTGGGCCTGCTCGGGCCACGACCGGGAGACGGACTCCAAGTACGGGATGTACTCCGAGCCGACCTGCAGGCTTGCGATGGCCCGCACAGTGCCGTTCACCGCAGTGAGACGCACTGTGCCGAGGCGCAGGACATCGCCACCGATCGTCATGGACGTGGCGGCCGATCCCAACTTGCCCGCTGAGCGGGTCCCTGCCCAGCGCACCGGGATCGAGGCCGCCGTGGCGACCTGCCGCCATTTCTTACCGTTCTTGACCTTGAGCACGACGCTGTCGCCGCTGACCATCGCCCGCAGCAGAGTCGAGCTGGTGCCCACGACGGATCCCGCCCGGAAACGACCGCCGCCGCGGGCCAGTGCCCGGGAGTCGAGGTCGATGCGTTTGCCGGATCCGAGTGCGACCCGGATGACCTTGGAATCATCGATCGTGGCGATACCCGTGTCGGCCAGGTAGTGCTTGATGATGCCGACCGCCCCCTTGCCGTCGCGGGCCTGCCCGAGGACACCGGCCTTGGGGATACCCACGCCGTCGCCATAACCCGAACCACGGAAGTTGAACTCCTTGGTCACCGGATTGGGTTCGATCAGGTCCGGGATCGTGGCGCCCGGATTGCCGCCACCGCCACCACCGTTGCCGAAGATCTGCGATGCTCTGGCGCGGATCGCGCCGACCTGCGAGTACAGATATTTGCCCGGGCACGCGGTATTGCCGGCGTCGCGGTGTCCAGAGACGCGGTTCAGGGTCGCGGTCTCACCGGCCTCCCAGTAGCCACTGCCGAGCGAGCCATTGCTCACCAAGGTGTCCTTGCCACCGGGGTCACGCTTGGTCAGACCCAACTTCCAGGCCATGAGTTGTGCGATGGACTCCTTGATCGCATCCATCTGCGAGTCGGAGGGGTTGTACTCGTCGAAGTTGCCCATCGCGGACACCGCGAACGAGTCCGTGTTCAGGCCTGCGGTATGGCCACCGACCACGGGCCGGTCCATGCCACCGGCTCGGCCCTCGTACAACCGGCCGAACCGGTCGACCAGGAAGTTGTAGGCCATGTCGGAGTACTTCAGGCCTTCGGTGTACCAGGCGTACAGATTGCGGACCTGTGCGGCTGCCTCATCGGGGGTGTAGGTGCTGCTCGACACCGTATGATGCACGAACCCGACCTTGACCGTGTTGGAGTAGATGGGGTCGCGGTTGCGCATGCTCTCGTCGGCACCCCACTGCGCCCGGGTGATGATCGGCGGCATTCCTGGCGCGGCAGCGGCCGCGCTCAGCGCGGTCTGCTGGACCCCTACATCGTCGGTGTCCACGAGGTGTACCTGAGTGTTGTCCGGGGCCTGGCCGTCGGGCGTCTGCACCCAGACCTGCACGGCGTCGGACGTTCCGGTGAGCATGGGGTCGGTGCCAGTACGGACCTGGCGGGCTTCAGCGGTATCGGTGTCCGGCCCGTGATCGTCGTGCCAGGGAATGGGCAGCCAGGACGTCCACCCATCGTCCTCACGGACGCGAACCTTGACGACCGAGCCCGCAGGCGGCGGCTGATCCCAGGACAGGCCGACCAGCCCGAAGGGGTCGGTCTCGATCACGGCACTCTGAGCGGCTGTGGGTTGTGCCGGACCCATGCCACGACCGGTGACAATGCCTGTGTTGGCCAGGTCCAGGGTCTGCACCCGGGTGGGTACCGGGCGCGGGCCGGAACCCGGAACGCCCGTGACGGGCAGCAGCAGGAGCAGTCCGAGGACTAGTGCGAGTACGAGGGGGAAGCGGGCACGCACGCGCGATCACCACCTTTCACAACGGTTTTCTAACCTGCCCAGGAAATCCGACGGCTTGGGGGATATTGGGGTCAGGTCACTGTTTCGTCGCCAAAGTGTTCAGATAGCGGACACTCGCCTGCGGTTTCTCGGTCCGGGCCGGAACCCCGCCGCAAGTCGACGCGTCCGATACATCACGTGCTAAGCCGCGCCGGGAAGCACATCACGTACGCTTGATGAACTTAAGGATTGGAAGAGAATGGCTGCTCGTCGCCGTCGTTGGCCTCGTGTGCTCGCCGGGATCGCCTCCACGCTGGTACTTCTCGCCACTGGTGCGGCCGCCGCCGGCGCCGTTCTCTATGACCGGCTCGACGACAACATTGTGGGCATCGACGTCAGCGACCAGTTCACCGACCCGCGCCCCACCAAGGCAGCCGACCCCACGGAGCCGATGAACGTCCTGGTGATGGGGTCGGACACTCGCGACATCAAGGGCAGCAAGAAGTACGGCAACTCCAACAACGCCGGGATCGAGGGGCAGCGCAGTGACACGACGCTGTTGTTCCACATCTCGGGCGACCGCACCCGGATCCTCGGGATGAGCATCCCGCGGGACTCGCTGGTGACCTTGCCGATGTGCAAGAACTCGCAGGGCCAGATGATGGGCGGCTACACGGGCCGGTTCAACGAAGCTTTCGACATCGGCGGTCCTGGTTGCACGATGAAAGCCGTCGAGGAACTTACGGGGATCTACATCGACCATTTCGTGGTGGTCGACTTCAACGGTTTCAAGGACATGGTCGATGCGGTGGGCGGCGTTGAGGTCTGCCTCGAGGAGAGCGTCGACGATCCGAACTCCGGGCTGAAACTGCCGGCCGGCAAGCAAGACATCAGCGGCGAGGACGCCCTGGCCTTCGTCCGGGCTCGCGAGACGCTCGGTGACGGCAGCGATCTGCAGCGCATCCAGCGTCAGCAGGATTTCATCTCCTCCATGATCCGCAAGGTCACCAGCACCGGGGTCATCACCAACCCGATCAAACTGTTCAACCTGCTCGATGCGGGAACGAAGTCACTGACCACGGACAAGCAGATGTCCAACCTCAGCGTCATCCAGGACATCGCGGAGTCGATGACCGGGATCAGGCCCTCTGACGTCACCTTCGTGACGGTTCCCTACGTGTACAACACCGACGGTTCCACCGTGTCCTGGGATCAGGCGAAGGCTGACCGGATGTTCAAGGCGATCATCAACGACCAGCCCTGGCCGGAGCCCCCGACCGTGCCCGCCGGTCAGACGGCCCTGACCGTCCCGCCCTCCGACATCAGCGTCCTGGTGGTCAATGGCACGCCGCAGGACGGGTTCGGCAACATCGTGGCCACCGACCTGCAGCAGCAGGGCTACAACGTGGTCGGGGTGCGCGGGGCGAAGACGAACTCGCCGACAACCAGCGTGTCGTACGGTGCGGCCGACGCTGAGGCGGCCCGCACCCTGTCCTACGCGGCCGGCGCCACAGATTCGACGGTCACCGAACGCTCCGACGGCGTGCTGGTCCTCAAGGTCGGCGACGACTACTCGGGGATCAAGCCGGTGGTGACCAAGAAGAAGAAGGACCCGCTGGACACGTCAGCTCCGAAGACGGCGGACACCTCGATCTGCGTCAGCTGATGCTGACCGACTTCGCCGTCGTGGTCCTCACCCAGGGGCAGCGGCCCGACGACCTCGAGCGGGGACTGCGCTCGGTGCTGGCCCAGCAGGGCGTGACCACCGACATCGTGGTCGTGGGCAATGGCTGGGCGCCGGTGGGCCTGCCAACACAGGTGCGCGCGGTGGCGCTGCCGGAGAACGTCGGGATCCCTGCGGGGCGCAACGCCGGAGCGGCCGCAACCACCGCACCGATGCTGTTCTTCCTCGACGACGACGCCTGGCTGCCCGCGCCCGACACGCTGTGGCGGATGGCATCGATGTTCGCCGAGAATCCCGACTTCGGCCTGATCCAGCCCCGGGTGACGGACCCGGACGCGATGCAGGACCCCACGCGCTGGATCCCGCGGATGCATAAGGGCGACCCCCGACACTCCAGCGCGGTGTTCAGCGTGTGGGAGGGGGCGGTGGCCATACCGCGCGACGTGTTCGAGTGTGCCGGCGGCTGGCCCGATCCCTTCTTCTACGCCCATGAGGGCATTGAACTTGCCTGGCGGGTCTGGGACTGCGGTCGCATCGTCTGGTACGCCGGGGACCTGGTGGCGCACCACCCGGTGATCGACCAGCGCCGCCACGCCGACTACTACCGGCTCAACGC
>JAKOZM010000278.1 GCA_029779995.1 Actinomycetes bacterium | reverse complement strand
AGGCGGTTGGCCTGGGAGTCCCAGAACGCGAGCCGGTCGGCTGCCGCCAGCTCGTACATCTGCGCAGTCGCATTGGCCTGCGCGGCGAACTCAGGACTCGGGGGGAAGGTGCGGTTCTCGTGGAGCAGGTTCTCAAGGGCTTCGTCGGACATGGGAGCCTCCTTGGTGATTGAGTCCCATCCGATCAGGTGGAGCGGCGGATGCGCAATTCCTTGTGGCTCACCGATCGTCGAATCCGCACTCTGGCGAAGCGAGGTTGCGGGTCCGCGCCGTCGTAGGCTCTGTCGGAGGTTGTTGCCCGGACGCGCCGCGGGGAGGGCAACGTCGTCGGAGTCGGGGCTCCCCACCCCAAATCCCGAGCCCGCCTTTTGTACCGTCGAAGCGTGGACGCATTTGCCGCGGTGGCGGCTCTGCCTGGGGTCGGAGATGCTGCCGACACCGCCCGCAAGGCATTTGACGCCATGCTGTGGAACCGGCAGTTACGTGCCGTGGCCGAAGACCTGTCGCGCAAATCCGCCCTGGCCGGTGCCGCAAGTTCCGCCGGCATCGACGGCATCGAGATCGAGTGGCGCGTGTGGCAGGCGGGACAGGCCGCCGATGAGACGCCGATGGGCCGTGCGGCCGGCGGGGTGGTCGCCCTCTACGCCGAACTACCCGCCCTGCGCAGGGTTTGGGAAACGGCGCCCCTGCAGGCGCTGGCCAAGATGCACACGCTGGTAGCCGTGCCGGTGACGCCGCAGGATGTGGGCAGACCCCGCAGCGCCGGGCCGCAGGACCCGATGCGCCTTGGCATCGCGCCAGAAGCGGCCGCCGTGGCCCCCAGACTGGCGGATCTCGCGACCCGCCTTACCCAGCCCACCAGCGCTCCGGCGCTCGTGGTGGCAGCGATCGTGCATGCCGAGATCATGTCCATGCAGCCGTTCACCTATGGCAACGGTTTGGTGGCCCGGGCGGCCGATCGGCTGGTCCTGAGTAGCCGCGGCCTGGACCCCGACAACTGGTCGGTGCCTGAGGCGGGTCTGCATGAGCAGGGTCGGCCGGCCTATGCGCGGGCTGTTCGCGGCTACGTCAACGGCGATGTGGTCGGGTGGCTGCGCTTCTACGTGTCGGCCATGGCTGCCGGGACCCAGAACCTCGCCGAATTGGTGGGCTGACGACCGCGGCCGTCAAGACATACTGGTCGGGTGGGTCTACGCCGCTCCTCCGTGTCCCGATCGACGGCTATCGCCCTGTTGCCGGTGCGGGCCGTCGGCCGGTCGGCATCGGTGCAATTGCGCAGCCTCGCCGGCGGCGATCGTGCCGCGCTCAGCAATGCCGCCCGAGCCGCCACCGCCGACGACACCAGGCGCACCCTCGGGGCCCTGAAGGGCGGGGCGCTGAAAGCGGGGCAGTTGTTGAGCACGGTGGAGACGCTCTTCCCGCAGGATCCGGAGGGCCGCTGGCGCACCGCCCTCACGGCAATGCAGGAGGCTAACCCCGGCCTGCCCTTCGCTGAGGTCCAGCCGGTCCTGCGAGCAGATCTCGGGGCACGGTGGCGCGAGCGGTTCAGCGCCTTCGATGAGTCCCCAGTTGCTGCGGCCTCCATCGGTCAGGTCCATCGGGCCACCATGCGCGATGGTCAGGAAGTGGCAGTGAAGATCCAGTATCCGGGTATCGCGGAGGTCTTGTCCGCGGATGTCCGGGCGCTGAGCATCGCGCTGCGCGCCACTTCCCTGGTGGCCCGCGGCATGGCGATGCCGCCGCTGGTCGCCGAGCTGCGCACGCGCCTGGGTGAGGAGCTCGACTACGAGCAGGAGGCTCGCTGGCAGAACGCCTTCGCAGCCGCCTATGAGGGCGATCCTGACGTGGTGGTGCCCAAGGCGCTGCTGGCCACCCGCCGGGTGATGGTGTCGCAGTGGTTGCCCGGAGTGCCCTTCGCGCGACTGGCACTGACCGGCACCAGCGAGCAGCGCGACCGGGCCGGGCAGATGTATCAGCGGTTCTTCTTGGAAAGCCCCACCCGGGTCGGACTGCTGCACACCGATCCGCATCCTGGCAACTTCCGGTTGGTCGGTGACCGGCTTGGGGTGCTCGACTTCGGGTCGGTGCTGGTGACACCTGGCGGGCTGCCGGAGACCTTCGGCCGGCTCATCGCCGGCATGCTGGTAGGCGACGACATGGCCGTGGAAGCGCGGCTGCGCGCCGACGGATTCATCAAGGCGGGCAAACCCTTCGAGGTGGCCAAACTCGCCGGCTATCTGGCTCCCTTCACCGAACCTGCCCGCCACGAGGTGTTCACGTACTCCCGGGAGTGGCTGCGGACCACCTTCGGCACGATCAATGATCCGCGCAACCCGGACTTCGCTGTCGCGTTGCAGATGAACATGCCGGCCGAGCAACTGTTCACGCACCGGGTGTGGCTCGGTCTGGTGGGCGTATTGAGCGGTTTGAATGCGACCGTCATCGTGCGTGAGGAACTCGTGCGCTTCCTGCCCGGTTTCGCGGCCGGTCTGGCACGTGGCGACGCGCCGAAGGGGTGAGTTTTCCGGCGAGTCCTCAAGAACCCCTTTTCCAGATGCCGATCGGGGGTATAGAAAGGAAGTAGATGACCGAAACGTCATCGAGAACCGGGTCCGAGTACCCACGCGGCGCTGAACCCCACGTCGGGAGAGGTCGGCTTGACCGACCAGTGTGCACGCTTGATCGCTCGGGCCCGGTTTTCCACGTCCGGCAAGTCTTGAGTAGTGAGAACGGCGCTGCCCGCCGGTGGGCGGGGAGGCTTCGGTCAGGGGTCTTCGAGGGTGCTGCGGTAGACCCGTCCGGTGGGGCTGGTCCATTCCCGGCTCCCGCCGGGGAGTCTGCGGACTGTCCATGCGGTGGGGGTTGTGAGGCGGTGATGGTGCCGGCACAGACACGCGAGGATGTCGGCATCAGTCGGCCCGGCCGGCCAGGGGGGCAGGTGGTCGAGGTCGCAGCGGCGGGCGGGGCGCTGGCAGCCCGGGAACCGGCAGTGCCGATCCCTCACCTGCACATACCGCCGCATCGCCAGGCTGGGGGCGTAGCGGATGCCCATGGGTGGGCGGGTCAGGACAGTCACCGAGGGTGTGTGCAGCCGGGCCAGCAGATCGGCGGCGTGACCGTCGCTGATCGGGCCGTACCCTTCGATCTCGGCCCCCTGGTCGGTCATGATGACGGTCACCGGGACCTGCTGGGCGGGGCTGATCCCCGTCAGCAACTCCACGAACGTGTAGGCCTGGTTGACGTCCCGCGACCCGTCGGTGGAACGGCAGGCCGCCCGCACAGACTCCATGCAGGCGCTGGCTTCCTCGGCGGTGAGGTAGGCGGACAGGGTGGCCATCCCGTCCGGTTCCGGGCTCAGCCACACCCCGCGCTGTTTACGGGCCCGCTTACGGCGCCGTTCCGCGGCGTCGGGGTCGATCCGGTCGACCTGGCGGGTC
>JAKOZM010000268.1 GCA_029779995.1 Actinomycetes bacterium | reverse complement strand
GCGTTGGTCATGGTGATGGTGAAGTGGCCGAGGTGGAGGTCGTGATGGCATCTGCTGCAGAGCAGGGCGAGGTTTTCGAGGTCGGTTGTTCCGCCGGAGGCCCAGCCGATGATGTGGTGGGCTTCGCAGCGGGCTGGTGGTGCGCCGCAGCGGATGCAGCCGCGGTCGCGGGCGGCGAGGGCTTGGCGTTGGGCGTGGGTGGCGTGGCGGGCGAGGCGGTCCAGGCGTAGGGGTTGGAAGCCGCTGTCGGTGGTGCGTCCGATGATGAGGCTGAGGATGGGGTCGCAGGTGAGTAGGTCGGTGAGGCGGGCGCCGATGAGGGTGGCGTCGTCGAGGTGACCGGCGCCGATGGTGTCGGCGTCGATGAGGATGCTGACCCCGGAGATGCCGAAGGGTTTGCGGTTGGCTTGGGCGGCGCTGAGTAGGTCGGCCAGGGCGTCGGCGCGGCGTTGGGTGGGGGTGCGGGTGTCGTCGGGTCCGGTGCGGGTCATCAGGTCGGACAGGGTGTCGGCCAGGCGTTTGCCGGTGATGGGGTCGAGGTGGCCGTCGAGGCGGTAGTTGCCCGAGGGTAGCGGGTTGAGGGAGATGCCGCGTTTTTCGCGGTGTTTGGCGAAGTCGTTGTCGAGGTGGTCGGGGTGGCTTTGGTCGACCAGGGTGCGGAGCAGGTTGCGGACTTCGCGGGGTTCGGTGGTGGTGGCCAGGGTGACGAGGTCGGCTTCGAGGTGGGGGAAGTCGTCGATGCGTCCGGCGTCGGCCAGGATCGCGGCGACGTGGCTGGTGGTCACGGTGCCGGCCTGGTAGGCCTGTTGGAGGTGGGGGTGGTCGCGGAGTCCTTTGGCGCGGCTGACGACTGCGGAGCCGGTGGCGGGGTCGCAGCGGGTGGCGGCGGTGATCAGGGTGCCGGTGGTGCCGGCGCCCAGGATTTGGGAGTCGTGGTTGTCGTCGGCGTGTCCGGCCAGGGTGGTGAGGTAGGCGTCGAGGCGGTTGCGTTGGCGGGCGATCGCGGTCAGCGCGGCGGCGCGTTCCTCGGCGTTGAGGGTGTCGGGTTCGGGCAGCTGGTCGATGGCGGTGCTGACGTGGTCGATCTGGCGGGGGTGCCGGGTGGGTAGGCGGGCGGCGATGCGCATCCGGCGGCGCGCTTGCCGCGAGATCTCCAGTGTGGTCACGCCCAGCCCCCCTTTCCTGATCTACCGACACTGTGACATGGGGGTACGACAAAACCGACGACGCTTGTGAACAGGGGATTGCGTGAGCGGCAGATCGCAGCCCGCATGTCGTCGGAGGTGACATCGAGTCCCAGTCAGCGAAGTCGGGTGAACGGGTGACGGCTCCGGGCTTGGTGAGGAGGGGCTGCACGAGGCGAAGAACGCGGACCGGGACCGGGTTGTCTCCCACGCCGATGGTGGCGCTGACGCGCTGTGAGGTGATCCTGCTTCGCGTTGTGGGCCACCACCACGGATACTTGACTGCGTGACTTCTCAGACCGCGGCCGTCGACGACTCCGAAATCATCGAGCCGGCGCGCACGATCCGTCATCCCGGCGCCTACATCGAGATGCTGATCTCATCGATCCTCGGTCTGGTCGCCTCCCTCGTCCTGTCCATCGACGCCATCAAGATCGCTGAGAACCCGGATGTGGTGCTGTCCTGTGACATCAATTCCAAGATCTCGTGTACCGCAGTCGGGGCAACTTGGCAGGCCAACCTGCTCGGGTTCCCCAACGCCTTCCTGGGACTGATCACCGAGCCGATCGTGATCACGGTTGCGCTGGCGGCCTTGGGCGGTGTCCGCTTCCCCCGCTGGTTCATGATCACCGCACAGGTCTTCTACTCGATCGGGTTCGTCTTCGCGTACTGGTTGTTCTACCAGGCCTACTTCGTGATCGGGGCGCTGTGCCCGTGGTGCCTGCTCATCACCGTCACCACCACGCTGGTGTTCACCTCTATGACCCGCGTGAACCTGCTGGACGGCAACCTCGGTACGAGGCTGCAGAAGTGGGCCGAGAAGCCGTTGTCGTACGGAGCCGACGTTGCCGGGTCAGTCATTCTGCTGGCGATCATCGCGTCGATGGTGATCATGAGGTACCTGTAGCCGGCTCGCCGACCCAGCCCCCAGCGACGGCTAACCTCAAGAGGTGCACCTTTACCTGATCCGGCACGGCCAGAGCCACGTCAACCTCAGTGATCTGACCGTTGAGCATCGCGATGAACCCTTAACCGACCTCGGTCGGGAGCAGGCCCGGCGGGCGGGGGAGTGGATCCGGGACAACATCCGGGTCACCGACATGGTCGCCAGCACGGTGTCCCGCGCTCGGCAGACCGCGGACATCATTGGGGAAGTGATCGGGATGCGGCCCGAACCCGCCGACGGGTTGCGCGAGATCGGCATGTGCCGCGGAGACGGCACGCCCATCCCCGGGGCGGAGCTCGAGCCGTTCACCCCTGAGATCTGGGGAACCCTGGACCCCTACACGCCGGTCACCGCAACCGGGGAGAGTTGGATGCAGTTCCGGTCGCGGGTAGGTGCTTTCGTGGAGACGCTGGCCCCGACGGCACGGCGCAGCCGTGTGGGTGACGTGGAGACCGATCCGCGCCGGATCCTGGTGGTGGCCCACGGCGGTGTCATGGAGGCGTTCTTCGAGTACATCTTCGAGAAGGGCCCGTGGAGCGTGGTTGCCGTGGAGACTCACCACACCGGGATCACACACGTGGAGCACCGCCCGCAGCCGCATCGCCCGGACTGGTGGCTGCATTACCACAACCTCACGCACCACCTCACCGACGAGATGCGCACATAAGGCCGGTTCCTAGGCCGATCAGCGCGTACCCATTCAGCCCAGCGTGATCACCCATCTGCCGATCTTTCTTGCGCGGCGTCCTCATGAATGGGGCCAAATGGGTGACATGGGGGCTCCTCCTAGCCAACCCACGATCATGATGGCCCTGGTTTGCGCCTGACTTCGCGATAGAGATCGGCGTGTCGATCAGACAACATCCGGCGGGTCCTCCAACCACAACAGGAGGATCAGAAGATGTCCGAGAACGAGCCCATCAGCGGGTCGAGGAAGCGCCGTGCGAAGCGGTTCTTGAGCCCGTCGTTGAAGTACGAGATCTGGCTGCAGTTGGTGCGGCAGGAGGCCACGG
>JAKOZM010000254.1 GCA_029779995.1 Actinomycetes bacterium | reverse complement strand
CGCGGCGAAGATCGGCGAGCCGGTGCGCAAAGCCAGAGCAATGGCATCCGACGGCCGGGATGACACGGACACGCCGTTGTCGAAGATCAGTTCGGCGAAGAAGACCCCGTCCCGCAGATCGGTGATATCCACTCGGGTGAGGGCGCGACCCAGCCCGGAGAGCACGTCGCGCAGCAGATCGTGGGTGAGCGGTCGCTGCGGCTCCACCCCCTGCTGGGCGAAGGCGATGGCGGTGGCCTCCACCGCCCCGATCCAGATCGGCAGGAACCGTTCGGTCTGCTGGTCCCTGAGTAACACGATGGGCTGGTTGGAGGGCATCTCCACACGTACCCCGACAACATCCACGGCTCGCACGGGTCAACTCTACGCCCGGCATCGCCTCCTGCGGCACCCGACAATCGCGCCGACTTGGGGCGCGCCTGCCTCAGATCCGGGTCCGCATCACCGCGACGTGCAGCCGGATCAGGGCGGCGGCCAGGCTACGGCTGCGCTCTTCGTAGTCCTCGGGCGACTCCCCCGGGCGGCTCTGTCCGAGCGCCATCGTGTGCAGATCCACCTCCCGCTGCACGGCCAGCCCCACCTGCCGGGCGTTGCGCACTTGCAGACCCGCGGCGCTCAACGCGTGCAGGCTGCGCGCCACCTCGACGTCGTCGAGGGTGTACTGCCCGGTATCTGGCAGCAGGCCGGCCTCGATGGCCGTGGTCACCTCCACCTCGCTCAACCCGCTCTCCCGAGACAGTTCCGCACGCCGCAACCGTACGCCCGTGTCACGGGTGTCCAGGTCGGGAGTCGGGGCCGCCACGACGTCAGCGGTGGGCGTGGCCGAGGTGGGCTCGGGGGGTGTCAGGCCGCGGTCGATGGCGTCGAGATATTCGGCGATGACTTTCAGCGGCAAGTAGTGGTCGCGCTGCATGCGCAGGACATATCCGATCCGCTCCACGTGGGCAGCGGTGTACTTGCGGTACCCCGAGGGGGTCCGCAGGGGGAGAACAAGCCCCTCCGCCTCCAGAAACCGGATCTTGCTCACGCTGATGTCGGGGAACTCGGCGCGTAGCGACGAGACGGTTTCGCCGATCCCCATCATGTGTGGGCTCATTCGGCGGTGTAGTCCTCCCCCGCGTGCAGGTACTGCAACCGGAACTTGCCGATCTGCACGAGGTCACCGGACGTCAGATGCCAGCGCTCGACAGTCTTGCGGTTGACGTACGTGCCGTTGAGTGAGCCCTGATCGACGATGTCCCAGCCATCCTCAGTGGCCACAAAATGCGCGTGATGCCGGCTGACGGTCACGTCGTCGAGCATGATGTCGCTGTCCGCCGCACGCCCCACCGACAACCGCTGACCACTGAGTTCGAACCGCTGCCCGATCTCAGGGCCGCGTTGCACCACGATCACGCTCATCCCACGGGTCAACCCGGCCAAGCCTTCGGTGACCGGAACCGGACCGGTGTTCTGCGGTTCGAGCGCGACGACGCCGGTCAAGTCGTTGTCATCGTCGCGTGGGGGACGGGGGGATCCGCATGCCGAGCAGAACCGGTCTTCGGGTTCCAATGGGCGGCCACACCGCAGACAT
>JAKOZM010000357.1 GCA_029779995.1 Actinomycetes bacterium | reverse complement strand
CTGGTGACCGGGTTGGATGACGGCCGGATCGTCGCCCTGAGCGAGGATGGCTGGCAGATCGAGGTCCTTGCAGACACCGGTGGCCGGCCTTTGGGGATCGAGGCACACCCGGACGGGTTGCTGATCTGCGATGCGCAGAAGGGTCTACTGCTCCTGCAGGATGGCCATCTCGAGACGCTGGTGGGCAAGGGTGAGCACGGTCTGCGGGTGTGCAACAACGCTGCCGTGGCCGCCGACGGCACGGTCTACTTCACCGACTCCAGTCAGCGTTTCGACCTCGAGTATTGGACCGCGGACATCATCGAACACTCGGGCACCGGTCGACTGCTGCGGCGTACGCCGGACGGCACTGTCGAGGTGCTGGCGCAGGGGCTGCAGTTCGCCAACGGGGTCGCACTCACCGACGAATTCGTGGCGGTGGCCCAGACCGGTCTGTACTGCGTCGACCGGGTCTGGCTGGCCAACGGCAGGCACGAGCCGTGGATCACGAACCTGCCGGCATTCCCCGACAACATCTCGCTCGGTGATGATGCTCTGGTGTGGGTCACCATGGCCAGCGCGCGCAAACCGGCGCTGGACAAGACCGCGGGCGCACCCGGCCTGCGCAAGGTGATCTGGGCACTACCCGAGCAGTTGCACCCCAAGCCCGACAATCTGGTGTGGATCCGCGCCTACAACACCGACGGTCGGATGGTGCACGAATTCTGCGGTGAGCATGAGCAGTTCTACATGTGCACCGGAGTCCGGGTCAAGGGTGGCCGGGTCGCGATGGGCAGCCTGAACACGACCGCGCTGGCCTGGTTCGACCTGCCCGGCTGAGCCGCTGCGAGCGTCGCCCGCCGGCGCAGATCGCCCGACCGGTTGGGATGGCCCGGTGATCTCACGTACCGTAGAGGTATGGTCAAGCAGAGCAAGTCCGACGACCACTGGATGAAGGTCGTCGGGGCAGGCGTGAGTGCGGGCCTCGAGCGCTATCAGCAATACCGGACAGCCAAGCCAAAGAAGCCCACCGATCGCGAACTCGTCGCCCAGCAACGGCAACTCATCGTCGCTGCGCACCAGAATCGTGTGGCCGGCTACGAACGCCGGTTGCAGCGCATGAAGAGCCGGCAGACGATCTACACCGCGGGCGCCGCGGGTGCGGCGACCATGGGAGCGGTCGGGGCAGTGACCCCGCAGCCGTCATTGCTGTGGTTCACGGCTGCCGGCTTCTCCGGTGTGCTGGCCTACCTCACGCGCGAGAAGCGCCAGAGTATGGCTCCGCCGGCGATGCCGGAACTGCCTGCCATGCCGATCGAGCCCCTGCCTGCGGGGACCCCCGGCGCCGACGAGGTCGCTCGGTGGTCCCGGGCTGCGAGCCGCTGGGACGACATGTTGCCGCTGGTCGACCAGATGCATCCCGACGCGGGTTCGCAGTTGCGTAGGGCGCTGCGCGAGGTCGATCCTGCCCTGCGGTCGTTGGTGGAGCGTCTGGGCACTCTCTACCGAACCAGCCAGCAGATGCCGGGCACCCAAGCGGCCGCATCGGCCCATCGGGCGAGCATCGAGGTGGCCGGACAGCTGCGCGACGGCGTCGAGGCCTACGAGGGGCTGGTCGCCGCTGCAGCGGAACTGATCGCCGCCCCCGACCTGAATCGTTCTGTGACCGAGGTCGTCGGTCCCGCTGTCCTGGATGTTCAGGCTTACACCAGTGGGTTGCGCAGAGCGGCAGGCACGTTCACCGATCCCTACTGATGGAACTGAGGACCAATGGCGCCCACTGAGGAAGTCCCCGTCATCGTCAATGTCAGCCTTGCCACGTCCGAGGCGGACTACGACACGACCATCACGTTCCTGGAGAAGCCGTTCCGCATCGTGCGCATCGGTACCGACGGGGATGTTGATCGTGCCGAGGAAATCATCAATGAGTGGACCGACGAGGCCAGCGTCTTCGCCATCACTGGGGCGCGTGACGCGCGCACCACGGGCATTCTCAGCGGCGACGAGAAGGCGGCGCTGCGACGCCTGGAGTCGGCCACCGGTGAGGCTGTCACCACCAACGGCTACCGCCTGCGCGACGTACTGCAGGAGTGGACCGTGCGGATGGTCAGCGCCGAGAAGGCCGGCATCTTCCTGAACGCCCGTACCGTGGTGCTCGGTGGATCCAATCATCGCCGCACCGCGCGGGTGCTCAAGGAGTACACGGACAACATCCGGTTCGCCGACGCGATCCTCACGTATGGGCTGCCGTCGATGCTGGACTTCGAGGGTCTGGACCGCTTCGTCGGGGTCAGCAAGTGGGTGCTGGACAAGGTGCCGGACCCGAT